>JAJXZZ010000011.1 GCA_021779795.1 Acidobacteriota bacterium
GATCGACCGGGCGACGGGCGTGCTGATGGGCGGGTCGGACCCGCGCAAGGACGGGTTGGCGATCGGGTTCTAATCGGCGGTCGGCGGTCGGCGGTCGGCGGTCGGCGGTCGGCGGCCGTAGGGCAGGGCTTCAGCCCTGCCTGGATCCGGTCGGCGGCCCGGCCTTCATCGCTTCATCGCAAGCCGTGAGTTAGGATCGTCCCATGACCTTCCGCTTCCTCACCGAAGCTCAGGTTCGAGCGGTGCTGCCGCCGTCCGAGTTCCCGGCGCTGGTGGACCTGATGGCGTCCACGCTGGCCGACTTCTCCGCCGGGCGGGTGACGCAGCCGGTTCGCACGGCGGTGCCGGTCGGCCCGCCGGGGCAATATCTCGGCGTGATGCCGGCGCTCGTCCCGGCCGGCGGCGCGCTCGGCGCCAAGCTCGTCAGCGTCGTCCCCTCCAATCCCGCCCGCGGCCTGTCCAGCCACCTCGGCATCGTCGCGCTCTTCGACCCGGAAACCGGGGCGCTCGTCGCGGTGATGGACGCGCGTTACATCACCGAGGTCCGGACGGCGGCCGTGTCGGCCGTGTCGGTGCGGACGATGGCGCGCCCCGACGCGTCGCGCCTCGGGATTGTCGGGGCGGGCGTCCAGGCGCGCAGCCATCTCGAGGCGTTCGCCGCGATCCGGCCGCTGAGCCGGGTCCGCGTGTTCGGCCCGGACGCCGGGCAGGTGGAGGCGTTCGTCCGCGACACGTCGCGCGCGCTCGGGCTGGACATCGCGGCGGCCGCCAGCGCCGAGCAGGCGGTGGCCGGGGCCGACCTCGTGGTGCTGGCCACCGCGTCGAACGATCCGGTGGTGCGAAGCGAGTGGATCGCCGACGGCGCGCACGTCGTGTCGGTCGGCGCCTGCCGTCCGGACCAGCACGAGATGGACGGGGCCCTCGTGGCTCGCGGCCGCCTGGTGGTGGACTCGATCGAGGCGGCCGTGGTCGAGTCGGGCGATATCGTCTCTGGCCTTGCCGAGGGCCGCTTCGGGCGCGATCACATCGCCGGGGAGCTGGGGGCGGTGGTGGCGGGCGTCGCCACGGGGCGGGCCACGGCGGACGAGGTGACCATCTTCAAGTCGCTCGGCCTCGCGGTCGAGGACGTCGCGGCCGGCGCGCTGGCCGCCCGGCGCGCGGGCGCGCTGGGGCTCGGACTCGAGCTGGCGGTATGACGAAGACGAAGGGATCGGGCTCGATGCGCCTGCGCCGCCGCCACGTCGCGCTCGCCGTCGTTCTCCTGGCGGCCGTGTCGTCGGCCGCCGCGGCCAACCCGCGGTCCGCGGAGCTGCGGCGCGAGGCGTACAACGCGGCGTACAACCTCAACTACCAGCGGGCGGTGGACCTGTTCGCCGAGGCCATCGCCGCCGATCCGAACGACGCCGCGTCCTATCGCGGGGCGGCCAGCGTGGGCTGGCTGCGGGTGCTCTTCCTGCGCGGGACCGTGCTCGTCGAGGACTATCTCGGCCACCTCAAGAGCACGGCGGACGTGAAGATGCCGCCGCCCCCGCCGGCAATCGACACCTCGTTCCACCAGGACATCGACCGCGCCATCGCGCTCGGCGAGCAGATGGTCGATCGCCGCTACAACGACGCGGCGTCGCACTACAACCTGGGGGCGGCGCTCGGCATCTACGCGTCGTGGACCGGGACCGTGGAAGGGCGGATCTTCGGCGCGATGCGGCTCGCCCGCCGGGCGTACAGCGAGAGCGAGATGGCGCTGGAGCTCGACCCTCACGAGACGGCGGCCGGCCTGGTCGCCGGCACCTATCGCTACCTCGTCTCCACGCTGCCCGCGGCCGTGCGCCTCATGGCGTACATCGTCGGCTTCGGGGGAGGCAAGGAGCAGGGGATCCACCTCATCGAGGCGGCAGCCCGGTCGAACACCGAGATCCAGAGCGAGGCCCGGTTCGCGCTCGTCCTGATTTTCAACCGCGAGCGCCGCTACGACGATGCCCTCGTCGTGATCCGCCAGCTGGAGCACGCGTATCCGCAGAACCGCCTGCTCGTGCTCGAGGAGGCGAGCACGCTGCTCAGGGCCAGCCGGCCGGTCGAGGCCGACCGGGTCCTCGAGGAGGCCATGGCCCGCCTGGCGCACGACCAGCGGGAGCGGATGCGGGGCGAGCAGGGCCGGTGGCTGTTCAAGCGCGGCGTGGCGCGGCTGCGCATCGGCAGGCTCGACGGGGCGAGGGAGGATCTGAAAGCCGCGCTCGCGTCGCCGGACGTCCCGGGCTGGGTGCAGGCCCACATCCACGTCGCGCTCGGGCAGGTGGCCGACCTGCGCGGCGAGCGGGCGGCGGCCCAGCGCGAGTACAAGATCGCCCTGGCGATGGCGAAGTCGTCGAGCGACGACGCGGCCGAGCGAGACGCCTCGAAGTACCTGGCCAGGCCCTACAAGCAGTGACGCTGGAGTGTGACCGCCATGGCAACCAAGAAGTGGCTTCCGATCGTCGTCGGCGGCGTGATCTTCGTCGTCCTCGTCGGGGCCGGCCTGCTCGGCGCCTTCGTCTACGTCGTCAAGCGCGATGTGAAGGTGCAGACGACGACCGCGGCGAACGGCCAGGCGGAGTTCGACCGGATGGTGCAGCGGTGGAAGGGGCAGACGCCGCTCATCGTGCTGCCCGCGCCCGGGTCGGACGGCCAGCCGGTGGTGCACCGCGAGCTCGAGACGCACGGCACCGGGTCGATCTCGACGGTGCACATCCGCGTCTGGGCGCCGTCCGAGCAGAAGCTGTCGCGGGTGGACATGCCGTTCTGGCTGTTCCGGCTGGGCGGCAACAGGCCGTTCACGGTGGGCTCGGACGTGATGCACGGCGTGGATCTGCAGATCACGCCGGAGGACATCGATCGCCGCGGGCCCGGCCTGATCCTGCTGTGGACCAACCCGCGCGGCCACCAGCTGCTCATCTGGACGGAATGAGGGGGGCGGGGGACGGGGTTGTCATCTTGCGATCTTGCGATCTCGCGATCTTGCGATCTCGCGATCTGACGATCTCGCGATCTGACGATCTGGCCGCCGGCCCAGCTTGCGCGCCGTAGCTCGAAGAGCGAAGGCGGGCCGACAGTCGACTGCCGGTTCTTGACTGAGCCGTGCCCGGCTGGTATCATCAAAAGCTCGCACGGCCTCTGGGTGCCGGTATCGTCTAGGGGTTAGGACACGTGGTTCTCAGCCACGGGACCGGGGTTCGAATCCCCGTACCGGTACCAACCTCCTCGGCCGCTTTTCCCGAACTCACCACAGACTCGTGACGTGGCGGTCTGCCGCCTGGCGCCCTGTTTCCGCGAGCCTCCCCGTCCCCGCCTTCATCGGTTCGCACGATCTCCAGATCGCCAGATCGCACGATCGCACGATCGCAAGATTACATCTTGCTCTCCCCCGGCGCGTATCATGGTGGAATGCGATACGTCCTTGCCGTCGTGCTCGTGCTTGGCCTCGCGGCCGGCGCCGCGTTCGTCGTCTCCGGGCGCGCTGTCGCCCCCGCGATCCGGATACTCCAGCCGACGACATTCGTCGGCGCCGACACCACCCTCGACGTGACGGTGGAAGCCCCCAAGTCCCAGCTCTCGCGCCTCGACATCGTCCTCGAGCAGAACGGCAAGCGCACGCCGCTCTTCTCGCTGGCCGCTCCCGGCACGGCGGCGCTCACGCAGGAGACCGCCGACCGGATCCGCGTCAGCCGCCCGATCGGCAAGCGCGCGTTGCCGGACCTGCAGGCGGGCGCGGCGCGCATCGTGGTGACCGCCGCCCGGACGGTGCTGTTCGGCCTGCGGACGCGCGAGACCACGGCCGCGCGCGACATTACCGCCCGCTTCACGCCGCCGCGCATCGCGGCCGTCTCGACGCACCAGTACGTCAACCTCGGCGGATCCGAGATGGTCGTCTACAGCGTGTCGCCGCCGGACGCGTCGTCGGGCGTGCTGGTGGGCGACCGGTTCTACCCGGGTTACCCCGCCGCCGGCGCCGGCATGAAGTCGAGCGACCCCGGGCTCAGGGTGGCCTTCTTCGCCCTCCTCTACGACCAGGACCTGACGACGCCGATCCGGCTGGTTGCGCGGGACGAAGCGGGCAACCAGGCGCAGGCGCCGTTCGACTACAAGACGTTCACGAAGAAGTTCACGCGCGGGCGCATCGAGCTGACCGACGACTTCCTCCACCGCGCCGTCCCGCAGATCCTCGAGCACTCGCCCGAGCTGAAGGTCGCCGTCACCTCGAACGAAGACTACGTGCCGGCCTTCCTGAAGATCAACAACGACCTGCGGCGGATCGACGCCGAGAAGCTGGTCGCGCTCGCAAAGCAGACCTCGCCCGAGATGCTCTGGAAGGGCCCGTTCATCCCGCTCGGCAACGCCAAGGTCGAGTCGAAGTTCGCCGATCACCGGACGTACTTCTACAAGGGGCAGGAGATCGACCAGCAGGTGCACCTGGGGTTCGACCTGGCCGTCACGAAGCAGATCCCGGTGAAGGCGGGCAACGACGGCCGCGTGGTCTACGCGGACTATCTCGGCATCTACGGCAACTGCGTCGTGATCGACCACGGGATGGGCGTGCAGTCGCTCTACGGCCACCTGTCGTCGATCGACGTCAAGCCGGGCGAAACGGTGACGCGCGGCCAGCAGATCGGCCGCAGCGGCATGACCGGCCTCGCGGGGGGCGACCACCTGCACTTCGCGATACTCCTGCAGGGCCAGCCGGTCAACCCGGTGGAGTGGTGGGATCCCCACTGGGTCGAGGATCGGGTGATGCGCAAGCTGCACGAGTAAGAGGGCTCAGGGCTCAGGGAACAGGGCTCAGGGCTCAGGGAACAGGTTACGGCCGGGTTGTGGTACCTTCGGAGAGGATCCAGCTGTGCCGTTCCTTCAAGGCCGCTCCCGCACCGTCGCGCTGCCGGCGCCGTGGCCGCGTGCCTCGGCCCGCGCCGGCGACGTCCTGGCGCTCGCCAAGCCGGGCCTGAACCTGCTCGTCGTCGCGACGACGGCGGCCGGCTACTACCTCGGGGCCGCTCGGGTGGACGCAGCCACGCTGGCGGCCACGGCCATCGGCACGGCGCTCGTCGCGGCCGGCGCCGCCGCCTTCAACGAGGTGCTCGAGCGCGAGTCGGACGCGCTGATGCGCCGGACGAGGATGCGCCCGGTAGCCGCGGGCCGGATGGGCGCCGCGCAGGCCGGCTGGTTCGCCGCGGCCCAGACCGGCGGCGGCCTGGCAACGCTCGCCGTCGGCGCCAACTTCCTGGCGGCTGGCGTGGCCGCCTTCGCCCTGCTGTCCTACGTGCTGGTCTACACGCCGCTCAAGAGGCGGACGCCTCTCTCGACGGTGGTGGGCGGAATCCCCGGCGGCCTTCCGCCGATGATCGGGTGGGCGGCGGCCACGGGGACGCTGTCGGCCGGCGGCTGGATCCTGTTCGCGATCGTGCTCCTCTGGCAGATGCCGCACTTCCTGGCGATCGCCTGGGGGTGCCGCGGCGACTACGCGCGGGCCGGGCTGCCGCTGCTTCCGGTGGTCGAGCCCGACGGCCGCAGCACGGGGCGCCAGGCCGTGCTGTACGCGTCGGCCCTGCTGCCGGTCAGCCTGGCGCCGACGCTCATCGGCCTGGCCGGGCGGCTCTACTTCGGGGCGGCGCTCGTCCTGGGCGCCGCGTTTCTCGCCCTCGCCGTGCAGTTCGCCAGCCGCCGCACGGCCGGCTCGGCGCGCCGGCTGTTCGCCGGGTCGGTGGCGTACCTGCCGCTGCTCTGGGCGCTGATGCTGCTCGATCACTGAAGCCGGCCGAAGGCAGGGCTGAAGCCCCGCCCTACGGCTCCAGATCGCAAGATCGCACGATCGCACGATTCCAACTTGCCCCTCCCTCTCTCCCCTGCCCCGTCACTGTCTCTTCGCGAACCGAAGATCCCACACCCTGTCCGTGGTGACGCTGAGGCCGGTGACCGCCCCGGCCGCGTCGCGGCGGAAGCGCACGAGGCCGAGCCCCCTGGCGAGGAACGCGTCCCGGTAGGCCGGCGTCAGCGTGAACGTCGTGTTCGGGCGGCGGAACACGCGGAGTTTCCTCCCCTTGGCGGTCACCGTCAGCTCCACTTCCGCCTCGTCGCTGACGTAGGTGCCGGCCAGCGGCCTCAGTTCGTCGCCGCCCGGTTTCGCGCGTTCGACGCGTTCGTAGGTCTCCCACGCGCCGTTGCCGCTCGTGGCGCGCACCAGGTCGGCCGACTCCCACTCGTAGGTCCGCCCGCTCTCCGGCGCGCGGAACTTCGATGCCGACAGCGGCTGCAGCGCGGCCGGCGACCCGGTTCCGGCGGCAATTGACAGGCTCGAGTCGTGGAGCGTCACGGCGATCGGCAGGCCGGTCAGGGCGCTGCGGTAGAGCCCGACCCTCGACTCGAGTGACGTGTCCGGGATCTCGGGCGCCTTCCGCTGCGCCTGGCCCGGCGCCCGGCCACCTGTTTTCGCCCCGAGGTACAGCGCCGCCACCGCGTGGGCGTAGGTCTCGGTCGCCGCGCTCGACACGTTGCAGAGCACGGCCACCGACAGGCGCTGGGCGGGATAGCGCGCGAGGAAGGCGCGGTAGCCGGCCGTCGAGCCGCTGTGGCTCACCTCGGCGGTGCCCATGAACGTGCGGATGTACAGCCCCATCGCGTAGTTGTAGGGCGTGCCGTCGTTGAATTGTCCCGGGTGCAGTTCCTCGCGCAGGAACTCGGCGTCGCCGACCTTCTGGTCCACCGCGTTCTCGTTCCACCGCAGCAGGTCGCCGACCGTCGTGAGCAGGCCGCCGTTGCCGTAGACGTTCTCGAACGGCATGTCCTCGCGGTAGGCGCCGTCCTTGGTCTCGTCGTAAGCGATCGCGCGGCTTTTCACGGTCCGCCTGAAGTCGTCGCGCCAGGAGGTGTGCGTCATCCCGAGCGGCTCGAAGATGTGGCGCCGGCAGAACTCGGGGAACGGCTGCCCGCTGACGCGCGACACGATGATGGCCGCCAGGTTGTAGCCCGTGTTGCTGTACGACCACCGGGTCCCCGGCTCGAAGTTGAGCGCCTTCTGGCGCGAGGCGATGTCGAGCACGTGCGCCTGCGTGTAGACGCGCGTCGTCCGCGGCCAGCCGGCGATCGCCTCGACCTCGCCCCAGTCGCGCAGGCCGCTGGTGTGCTGCAGCATGTGCCGGATGAGCAGCGGCTCGCCGTAGTCGGGCAGCTCGGGAATGTACTTCCGCACCGGGTCGTCGAGCGACAGCCGGCCCTCGCGCGCCAGCAGCAGGATGGCCGCGGCGGTGAACTGCTTGGACACCGATCCGGCCTCGAAGATTGTCCCGGCGGCGTTGGGCGCGCCGTGCTCGAGGTCGGCCATCCCGTACGCCTTGTCGAAAACGACCTTCCCGCCCTCCGAGACGCCGACCGCGCAGCCCGGCGTGTTCGAGGTCCACCTGGCGAACACCTGGTCGATCGCGGCCGCGCCGGGCTGCTCAACCTGCCGCGCCTCGATCGCGGCGGCGGCAACAGCGACGACCAGGCAGGCGGACAGCGCGGAGACGAATCTCTTCATGAATCAGCTCATCGTCGAGATCAGTGGATAGTGATCAGTGGCCAGGGGTCAGTCAATCACGTGTGACATGCGTGACAGACTAGCCACTAGCCACTAGCCACTGACCACTACTGGTATATGAGGTACTTCGCTCTCAGCAACCTCCACCGGGCGTCGTCGTTCGCCCAGGACTGGGCGATCTTCGCCGGGTCCTCGAGCGACTTGATCCGCTCGAGCGTTCGCGGCGAACCGAGCAGCGGCAGCATCCTGTCGATCTCGAACGCCGAGGCGTGCTGCCGGTAGATCGCCGAGGCGATTTCCACGCCGAGCCGCACCGGCTCGAGCGCGCCGCGGTCGGTCACGATCAGGTAGATGCCGCTGCAGCGCTCGCCCTTGAACCGGCTCGACGCCGGCGTGAACGACGTCGGGTAGAAGCGGACCCCGGGCAGGCGCCGCGCATCGAGCGCCGCCGCCAGCTTCGGCCCGTCGATCCACGGGGCGCCGACCTGCTCGAACGGCGCGTCGGTGCCGCGCCCGACCGACACGTTCGTCCCCTCGACCAGGGCCACGCCCGGGTACAGCGCGGCCTCGTTCATGTTCCGCAGGTTCGGCGACGGGTTCACCCACGGCACGCCCGTCTCGTCGAACCACTGCCCCCGCGTCCACCCCTTGACCGGGATCACCGTCAGGTCGGCGCCGATGTGGTTCTCGCCGTTGAACAGCTTCGCCAGCTCGCCGACCGTCATCCCGTGGCGCACGGGCATCGGGAAGTAGCCGACAAAGCCGAGCAGCGACGTGTCGAGCGTCGGCCCCTCGATCGTGAAGCCGTCGATCGGGTTGACGCGGTCGAGCACAACGACCCTGATGTGCCGCTTGGCCGCCTCCTCCATCACGTACGCCAGCGTCGTCTCGTAGGTGTAGAAGCGGACGCCCACGTCCTGGATGTCGTAGACCAGCGTGTCGATCCCCTGGAGCATCGCGTCGGTGGGCCGCCTGGTCTCGCCGTAGAGCGAGTAGATCGGCAGGCCGGTCTTCTCGTCGCGCGAGGGGGCGACCGCCTCGTCGGCCGTCCCGCGGATGCCGTGCTCGGGGCTGAAGAGGGCGACGAGCTTGACGCCCGGCGCGCGGGCCAGCAGGTCGATGGTCGATTCGCCGGTGAGCGAGCGGCCGGTCTGGTTGGTCACCAGGCCCACCGTCCTGCCCTGGAGCGGTGTGAAGCCCTCGGCGGCGAGCACGTCGATGCCGTTCAGCACCGGGCCGCGGGCTGGCGCCGCCGGCGCCGCCCCCGACGGGCCGAAGTCTCCCCCGGTCAGCCGCGCCCGGAGCGCCGCGGCCGGCGGGTCGGTGATGGCGGACGCCACCACGGTCGCGATCTTCGCCCGCAGCGGCGTCACGTCCCCCTTGCCGTCGGGGTGCACGCGGTTCGACAGGAAGATGATCCAGACCTTCGTCACCGGGTCGATCCAGATCGACGTCCCGGTGAAGCCGGTGTGGCCGAACGACCCGATCGGCAGCATCTCGCCCCGGTTCGACGAGAACGACGAGTCGATGTCCCACCCGAGGCCGCGCACCTCGCCGCCCGGCAGCGCGATGGGACTCGTCATCTTCGCCACGGCCAGCGGCGACAGGATCCGAGCCGCGCCGAGCCGCCCGCCGTGGAGCAGCATCCGGCAGAAGATCGCCAGGTCATCCGCGGTGCTGAACAGCCCGGCGTGGCCCGCGACGCCCAGCATCCGCCGGGCGGTCGGGTCGTGGACAACGCCCCGCAGCATCGTCGCGCCCGGCTGGTCGCACGGCCAGCCATAGGGCGTGCACTTCTGGGTGGGCGCGATCCGGGGCCGCAGCGAGGCCGGCGGGTTGAACATCGTGTCGCGCATCCCGAGCGGCTCGAAGATCCGCTCGCGGCAGAACTGGTCGAGCATCTTCCCGCTCACCCGGTGGACGATCTCGCCGAGCAGCACGAAGTTGATGTCGCTGTAGACGAAGCGCCGGCCCGGCGGCGAGACCGGCACCTCGTCGATCGCGCGCCGGATCCCCTCCTCGTAACTGGCGAATTCCAGCGACATGTCGAGGTCTGGCCTGAGGCCCGAGACGTGCGTCATCAGGTCGCGGATGGTGATGTCCCCCTTGCCGTACCGCTCGAACCCCTTGATGTAGGCCGCCACGCGGTCGTTGAGCCTGATCCGGCCGTCCTCGACGAGCATCATGACGGCCGTCGTCGTGGCCACGACCTTGGTCATCGAAGCGAGGTCGAAGATCGTGTCGGGCGTCATCGCCTCGACGGTCGGCTCGACCGACCGGAGGCCGAAGGCGCGGCGGTAGACGACCTGGTCGCCGCGCCCCACGAGGACGACGGCGCCGGGGGTCTCGTGCGCGGCAATCGCCTCGCGGACCAGGCCGGCGATCAGGGCGAGCCGGGACTGGTCGAGGGGGGCGGGCGGAGGCGGCACGGGTGCCGCGGCCGCGGGGCGGGCGGCCCCAAGGACGAGCGCCGCCAGGACGACGAAGACGGCCAGCTGATGCTTCACGACGTGCTCCTCTTCAAGTGGGCACTATAATACGTGGATTGCCGGAACCGGCGCGAACGGCTCGTCCTGGAGTGGCACCCTGTGATCGGTCCCCGCTGGCGCTATCGCCTCGTCCTCAGCCTCATCTGGATCGCCGTCGTGGCCGCCGCCGTGACAGGGTGGCTCTACGCCCGGTCGTCGGGCCCGGCCTACGGACCGGTCGTCGTCGTGTCCGTCGAGTCGCTGCGCGCCGATCACCTCCCGGTCTACGGCGACGCCGGCGTCCGGACGCCGGCCATCGACGCGCTGGCCGCCGACTCGGTGATCTTCGACCGCGCCTACGCGCACTCGCCGCTGACGCTGCCGTCCACCGTCTCGCTGCTGAGCGGCCGACTGCCGTTCCAGCACGGCGTGCGCGACGAGGCCGGCTTCCCGCTCCCGCCCTCCGTGTCGCTGCTCCCGCAGTGGCTCCATCGCCGCGGCTTCAAGACGGCCGGCATCGTGTCGAGCTGCCTGCTGCGGTCGGACACGGGCCTCGGGCAGGCGTTCGGCTTCTTCGACGACGAGGCGGGCCGCGCCGCTGACGGCGCGCCCGACCGCGCGTGCGGCCGGGACGGCGAAGACTCGCTGAAGGTCGCCGAGCGGTGGATCGAATCGGTCGGGTCGGCGCGCTTTTTCCTCTTTCTTCACATCGACGGGCCGGCGCCATCGGCGGCGCCCGACGGGCAGGCTGCCGGCCTGTCACCCTACGACGCCAGGGTCGCCTACGCCGACGGCGTAATCGGGCAACTGGTGGCGTTCCTGAAGAAGCGCGGGCTCTACAACGGCGGCATCCTCGTGCTGACCTCCGATCACGGCGAGGGGCTCGGCGACCACGGCGAACAGGGGCATGGGCTGCTGCTCGACGAGGCGGCCCTCCGCACGCCGCTCATCGTCAAGATGCCGCGCCGCGACGGCGGCGGGCGTCATTCGGAGGCGCTCGTCGAACAGGCCGACATCGCCCCGACGCTGCTCGACCTGGTCGGCGCGCCCAGGCCGTCGGGCCTCGTCGGGATCTCCCTGAGGCGCGTGCTCGACTCGCCGACGGCCACGATTCCCGACCGGCAGATCTATGCCGAGACCATCGCGCCCCGCGACCTGTTCGGCTGGAGCGCGGCCAGGTCGCTGACCGGCAGGCGTTACCGTTACCTCGACGGGGCGCGCCCCGGGCTGTACGACCTCGAGACCGATCCGAGCGAGCGCGCGAACCTGGCGGCAGCCGACGCGAAGACCGCCGGGCAGATGAAGGCGGCGCTCGACAAGCTGGCCGGGTCGCCGGCGTGGCCTGCCCCGGCCGAGATTCCCGAGGCCGATCGGGCCCGCCTCGCCGCGTTCGGATACCTGTCCGGCCTGCCCGTCCCCGAACCGGCCGACGCGGCCGATTCGACGGCCGACCCGCCGGCCGATCCGGGCGCCTTGATTGGCGTGGCGAACCGCTACTTCGACGGGTGCCGCCTCGCCGCGCAGGGCCGGACCGACGCGGCCATTGCCGAACTGCAGGCCGTGACGGCCGCGGCGCCGACGCTGGCGGCCGCATGGGATCGCCTGGCCGGGCTGCTGGTGGAGAGCGGCCGGTTCAAGAACGCCGCGGGCGCGCTGACCTCGCTGCTGAAGCTGTATCCCGAGGACGCGCGCGCGGCCGAGGCCGACCGGCGCCTCGCGGCGCTGCTGGGAACCGAGCCGACGGCCGACCTGTTCGCGGTGGCGTCGTCGGTGTGGACGTCGCTCGGCGAGAAGGGCCGTGCGGCCGAGCTTCGCTCGGCCGCGCGCCGCGCGGTGGGCGACGCCGCCCTTCGCAAAGCGGAGGCCGGTTTGAGATAGACTCGTGTCCCATGGGTTCCCGAAACCGAAAGAGGGTTGCCCCCAGGCCGGCCGCCCCCGCGCCTCGGCGACGCTTCTCGCCGTCGGCCCTGGCCGCCGCGGCCATCGTGGCCGTCGTGGCCGTCGCCGGCATCGGCCTGGCCGCGTGGTGGTACCTGCGTGAGCCGGCCGCCGCCCCGATGCCGGTCATCGTCATCTCGATCGACACGCTGCGCGCCGACCACCTGCCCGCCTACGGCTACACCAAGGTCCGCACGCCCGCCATCGACGCGCTCGCCGCCGACGGCATCGTCTTCGAGCACGCTTACGCGCACGCGCCGCAGACGCTCCCCTCGCACGCGTCGATCCTCACCGGCCAGCTGCCGTTCGAGACCGGCGTGCGCGACAACGTCGGCTTCACCCTCCGCGACAGCCAGGAGACGCTGGCGAGCCGGCTGAAGGCACTGGGCTACGCCACCGGCGGCGTCGTGTCGGCGTTCGTCCTTCGCCGCCAGACGGGCATCGCGCGCGGCTTCGACTTCTTCGACGACGAGATGCCGCCGGCCGCGCCCGACATGCCCATGGGCCAGGTCCGGCGCGACGGCGAGGACTCGCTCGCCGTGGCCGAGCGGTGGATGCGCGGGCTGTCGTCGCCCCGGTTCTTCCTCTTCTTCCACACGTACGACATGCACGCGCCCTACCGGCCGCCGGACCGGTTCAGGCAGTACGGCCCCTACGACGGAGAGGTCGCCTACTCGGACGAAGTGGTCGGCCGGCTGATCGCCTGGCTCAAGGACAAGGGCTGGTACGACCGGGCGCTGATCGTCTTCCTGTCCGATCACGGCGAGAGCCTGGGGGAGCACGGCGAGGCCGAGCACGGCCTGTTCATCTACGATTCGACGATCCGCGTGCCGTTCATCGTCAAGATGCCGCGGGAGCTGGGCCGCGGGCGGCGGGTGCCGGACCCGGTGCAGCACATCGACCTCGTCCCCACGGTGCTCGACTACCTGGGCGCCCCGCGGCCGGCCGGGCTGCGCGGGCGGTCGCTCAGGCCGCTCATCGAGGGCACCGGGCGGCTCCCCGTGGACGCCGGCCTCTACGCCGAGTCGTTCTACGGGCGCTACCACTTCGGCTGGAGCGAGCTGTACTCGCTGACCGACGCGCGCTACCGGTTCATCAAGGCGCCGCGCGCCGAGCTGTACGACCTGCAGAAGGACGAGGCCGAGCTGCACAACCTGGCCCCCGATCGGCCGCAGGTGGTGTCGGCCGCGCAGGGCGAGCTGGGCCGCCTCCTGTCGGGCGCCAAGGTGGACGCCCCGGCCCAGGTGTCCAAGGAGGATCTCGAACGGCTGCAGGCGCTCGGCTACGTCGGGACGCAGGCCTCGGTGCCGCTCGACAAGCCGGGCGAGCTGCTGCCCGACCCGAAGGACAAGGCGGCCACGCTCGACAAGTTCCGGGGCGCGATCGCCCTGTCGGCCACGGGCCGCTACGACCAGGCCGTGCGCCTGCTGCGCGAGGTGCTGGCCGACAACCCGACGATGAAGGACGGCTGGCTGCAGCTCGGCGTGGAGCTGGTGCGCGCCGGGAGGATGCCCGAGGCGCTCGAGGCGTTCAAGCGCCTGGTCGAGGTCGATCCCGCCGACGCCAACAGCTTCGTGAGCGCCGGGGGCGTGCTGTTCACGCTCGGCCGCCTGGACGAGGCGAAGGCGAACGCCGAGATGGCGCTGAGCAAGGCGCCGCCCGCCGATCGGCGGGCCCGGACCTCGGCCTGCGAGCTGCTGGTCAAGGTGGCGATGGCGCGCAAGGACTACGCCGCGGCCCGGCAGGCGGCGGCGCAGGCGCAGGAGGCCGACCCGACGTTCCCGCTGCCGGCCTTCGTCGAGGGGGAGATCCTGCACGACAACCGCTCGTTCGACGCGGCCGTCGTCCCACTCGAGCAGGCGGCCCGGAGCCTTCAGGGTCATCCGTTCGCGATCCCCGACCTGTACTTCTATCTCGCCGACACGCTGGCGAACCTGGGGCGCGAGGAGGAGGCGGTCGCGGCGTTCCGCCAGGAGCTGCGGCTGTTCCCGCAGAATCTCCGCGCGCGAGCCAGCCTGGCCATGCTCTACCGCGCTGCCGGCCGCAATGCCGACGCGGAGCGCGAGATCGACACGCTGCTGCGCGCCGTTCCGACGCCGGACGGGTACGCGATGGCCGCGAAAACGTGGGCCATCTTCGGCGAGACCGCCAGGGCCGAGGCGGTTCGGGCGGAGGCGAAGAAGCGGTTCGGCACGTAGAGCGCCTTCCGATCGCAGGACGGGGCTCGAGACCAGCCGAGGTCGCCGGCCCACGGTTGCTTCGGTGGGGGCTCCGATGGGGCGGGGCTCCAGCCCCGCCGAGAAGGACGACGAGTGGCGAAGAACAGGAAAGGACGCGCGTCGGACAGGACGGTGACCCGGCCACCACGGCCGGACACACGAGCGGAGGCGACGCCGCCCTCGCGGTCGCGGTCCCGCGTGCGGCTGTTCGCGCTCGGCGCGGCGGCGATCGTCGTGCTCGGCGCGGCGGCGGCCTGGTTCGTCCTCGGCCGGGCCCGCGCGGTCACGTTCGAACGCACGGCCAACCAGAACGTCCTGCTCATCACGATCGACACGCTGCGCGCCGACGCGCTCGGCTGCACCGGGGGGCGGGCCTCCACGCCCAACCTCGATCGGCTCGCCGCCATGGGCGTCCGCTTCGACTTCGCGCACGCCCACGCCGTGGTGACGCTGCCCTCGCACACCAGCATTCTCACGGGACTCTATCCCTTCGAGCACGGCGTTCACGACAACGAGGGGTTCCGGCTGGCGCCGACGATCCCCACGCTGGCCACGATGCTCAAGCCGCACGGGTTCGCGACCGGCGCCTTCATCGGGGCGTTCGTGCTCGACTCGCGCTTCGGACTCAACCAGGGCTTCGACGTCTACGACGAGCGCTACGGCCGCTCGAACACCGCCTCGGGATTCAGCATCCCCGAGCGGCGCGCCGACGCCGTGGTCGCGGCGGCCACGGCCTGGATCGCCCGCCAGCAGAAGCCGTGGTTCGCCTGGGTGCACGTCTTCGACCCGCACGCCCCCTATCGCCCGCCCGCCCCGTTCGACTCCCAGTACGCCGACCAGCCGTACTACGGCGAGGTGGCCTTCACCGACTTCGCGCTCGCGCCGCTGCTCAACGCGGCGCGCGACCCGTCGGGGCGCCCCACGCTCGTCGTCGTCACCGGCGATCACGGCGAGGGGCTCGGCGAGCACGGCGAGCTGACGCACGGCCTGTTCGCCTACGAGGCGACGCTCCGGATCCCGCTCATCCTGGCGCAGGTCTCGCGCGACACGCCCGCCTGGGGCGCGGGCGCGCCGGCCGCCGCCCGCGTCGGCGAGGTGTCGTCGATCGACGCGCGCCACGTGGACATCGTGCCCACCGTGTTCGACGCCCTCGGCCTCCAGGCGCCGAAGGGCCTGCCCGGGCTCTCGCTGCTGCCGGGGTCGTCGGCCGCGCGGTCGAGCCGGAGCGCGTCGTACTTCGAGGCGCTGTCGGCTTCGTTCAACCGCGGGTGGGCGCCGCTCACCGGCGTCCTGATGAACCGCGACAAGTACATCGACCTGCCGATCCCCGAACTCTACGACCTCCGGCGCGACCCGAAGGAGGCCGACAACCTCGCCGGCCGCGACGCCGAGCTGCAGCGCATGCTCGACAGCCGGCTGCGCGCGTTCGGCCCTCGGGGCGCGGTCACGCGCAGCGTGGACGATTCGGAGGCGAGGGCGAAGCTGCAGGCGCTCGGGTACATCTCCGGGTCGGCGGCGCCGAAAACCGCCTACACCGAGGCGGACGACCCGAAGCGGCTGGTCGCGGTCGATCGGCAGCTCCGGCAGGCCATCGAGTTCTACGAGGAGGGGCGGCCGGCCGAGGCCATCCCCCTCTACCGCCAGCTGATCGCGGAGCACCCGGCCATGGAGATCGCCTACCAGCAGCTCGCGATGCTGCAGTGGGACCTCGGGCAGCCGGCCGACGCGATCGCGACGCTCAGGCAGGCGATGAGCGCCGGCGCCGCGGGCGTGGGCGTCCAGGCGAAACTCGGCATCTACCTCGCCGAGAGCGGCGACGTGAACGAGGCGGTCCCGCTGCTCGAGCGCACGGTGTCGCAGGGGCAGCCCGACGTCGAGGCCCTCAACGCGCTCGGCATCGCGCTCGGCCGCGCGGGGCAGGACGCGAAGGCGCGCGAGGTGTTCCGCCGGATCCTCCAGGTCAACCCGGACAACACGATGGCGCTCGAGAACCTCGGCGCCATCGCGCTCGGCGAGGGCAGGATGGACGAGGCCCGCGCGATGTTCGCCAAGGCGCTGGCGGGCGACCCGGCCTCCTCCCAGGCCAACAACGGGATGGGGGTCGTGGAACTGAAGACCGGCAATCGGCGCGCGGCGATCGGCTACTTCCGGCGCGCGGCCGACGGCGACCCGGCCAACTACGACGCCCTCTACAACGCCGCCACCGAGCTGGTCAACGACGGGCAGTACGCCGCGGCGCGCCCCTACCTCGAACGGTTCGCCAGGACCGCGCCGGCCGCGTTCTATGCCAGGGACATCGGGCACGTTCGCGAACTGCTCGGGCGACTGCCGAGGTAGCCAGGCGCGGCGCCCGGCCCGCGGCTCCACCCGCCCCGGCGCGTGCTAGGATGGTGCAGACTTTCCCTGCGAAGGTGCCCCATGAACAGGATGCGGCTGTCGGCGCTAGCCCTGGTCGTCGCGGTCCCGGCATTGGTTCACTCGCAGGCGCCGGCGCCAGCCCGGAAGGCTTCGCCCGCGCCTCCACAGGCCACGTTTCGGTCCGGCGTCGAACTGGTGAGGCTCGACGTCCGCGTGGTGGACGACAAGGGCCTCCCGGTGAAGGACCTCCGGCCCGATGAAGTGCGGGTCGTCGCAGGGGGCGTCGAGCGGCCCGTCGTGTCCTTCCAGCACGTGGCCGAGCCCGAGGGCACGTACCTCGAGGTGGCGCGCCGCACGATCGGCGCCGAGGTCTCCACCAACCAGGGCGCGCCGCGCGGACACCTGTACGTGTTCGTCTTCGACCAGGCGCACATCACGCCGGGCAACGAGGCGCGCGCCCGCCAGGCGGTCGATCGGTTCCTGCACACGCGGGTCAAGCCGGGCGACCGCGTGGCGCTCTACGCGCTCCCCGGGCCCGGGCCGCAGATCCCGTTCACGAGCAACGTCAGCGTCGCGCTGGCAGAGCTCCCGAAGGTGCGCGGCAGCCTGGACCGCCAGAGCTTCGTGAGCTTCGGGGACATGACCGACTACGAGGCGTACCAGGTGCTGCGGGGCAACGACACGATCCTGCAACGGATCCTGACGCGCGCCACCGCCTCCGCGTCGCCGACCATGGACGTCGGCGCGGCCGACCCCACCGTCACCGGCGCCCCGAGACAGGCGGGTGGCGCGGCCGTCGACGTCTCGCCGATGGCCGTGGACGTGGCCAGGTCATCTGCGGCGACGGTCGTCGGCCGGGCCGACAGCGAGACACACGCCTTCCTGGTGTCGCTCTCGGACGTGATCGGCGACCTGGCGAGAATCGAGGGGCGGAAGAGCGTCATCCTGATCTCGGAGGGGTTCTTCACCGACAACATGACGGCCGACCTCGACCGGGTCGCCGCCGCCGCGGCCGGCGCCTACGCCGTCATCAACTCGCTCGACGTCAACCGCCACGGGATCGACGCGAACGCCGCCGCGCCGACCGGATCCGACCCGTACCAGGAGATTCAGACCCGGCTCGAGTCGCTCGGCCAGCTGTCGGCCGAGACGTCCGGCGAGCTGGTGCTCGACGCCTCGCGACGCGCCGACGACGCGCTCAACCGCGTCGTCCGCGCGTCGCAGGACTACTACATCGTCGGCTTCGAGCCGCCGGCCTCGGCGCTCGCCGATCGCGGCAAGTACCGCCAAGTGCGCGTGAGCGTCACGCGCCCCGGGGTCCGCGTGGAGACGCGCACGGGGTACGTGCTCCGCGCGCCCGCCAGCGCGGCCGATCGGCGCCTGTCGATCGACTCGGCGCTCGGCGCGCCATTCCCGCAGCAGGACCTTCCGCTCGAGATGACGACGTACGTGCTGCACGGGCAGAGCCCGGGCATCCAGCGCGTGGTGATGAGCCTCGAGGCCGACCTGCCGGTCGCGTCCGGGCGGTCGGCCAGGCCCGCCGACGTCGTCTTCGTGGCGCGCGACGCGCGCGACGGCCGCGTCCGCGCCAGCGGGACGGACGTGATCCCGCTGCCCCGCGCGCCCGAGCCGGGCCTCGGCACCGGACGCGGACGCTACCGCGTCCAGTTCGATCTGCCTGCCGGCGACTACGTGATGCGCGCGGCCGTCCGCGAGCCCGACGGCACGACCGGCACGGTGGACCGGCGGTTCGCGGTGCCGGCGCTCGACGGCGTGGACATCGCGGCCAGCGACCTCGTGATCGGGCGGCGCGGCAACGCGCTGCCGGTGCGCGCGCGCAGCTACCTGGCCGAGGGCCTCTCGGGCGCGCTCGAGGTGTACGGCAGGAGCCCATCAGACCTCGACGCGATCGACGTGACGGTGGACCTCGTGCCGGTCAACGGCGCCGAGGCGGTCCGCTCGGCGAGGGCCGACCTTCTGGACGTGCGGCGCGTGGGCAACGGCGTGGGGCGCCCGGCCCGGATCCTGATGCCGCTCTCCGGCGTGCCGCCGGGCGAGTACGTCGCGCGGGCGCGCGTCCGGTCCAGGGGCGAGACCGTGACCGAGCTGCTGCGCCAGGTCGAGGTCGTCGGCGGCGCCGCGCCGGCCGAGGCCGCTCCGCCGGTCGAGCGCGTGACGCCGAAGATGATCCTCGGCGGCGAGCTGTCCCGGCGGTTCGTGTCCTCGATCGCGCAGGCGGTGTCCGACCCCTCGCTGAAGGCTGCGGCCGCGCAGGCCCAGATCGGCGCGTGGGGCAACGTGCCCGCCTTGCTCGGCCCGGCGGGAAGCCCGGGCTCGAAGACCGCCGAGTACCACGCGCTGCTCGGCCTGGCGCAATTCGCGGGCGAGCGGTACGACGACTCGGCCGCGTCGCTCGACGCGGCGCTGGCGGCCGCGCCGAACTCGGCGCCTGCGGAGTTCATCCTCGGCTGGGTCCATCTGAACGCGGGCAGGGCTCCCGAAGCCGTCACGGCCTGGCGCAACGCGGTGCGCCTCGACCCGACGATGACGTCGGCCTACCTGGCGCTGGCCGACACGTACATTCGGCTCTCGCACCGCGAACTGGCCGTCCAGGTGCTCAGGAGCGGCCTGGCCGCGATGCCGAAGTCGGTGGAACTGCAGAGCAAGCTCGATTCGCTGG
>JAJXZZ010000282.1 GCA_021779795.1 Acidobacteriota bacterium
CTCGTCGCAGTTCGAGTTCCCGACGCACGAAGTGATCAAGGGAGAGATCGTGGGGCTTCAGGCCTCGGCCTTCGGGCTTCGGGCCGAGTCGCACTGAACCCACACCCGGTCGAGCCGCGTGGCTCGCCTGACGCGGCCCGGGGCCTGCAGCCTGAAGCCCGTAGCCCGAAGCCTGACAATCGTTCTATACTGTCCCCGTCAACCGACGCTTTGCCGGCGTCCAAGCGAAGTGGGTGCAAAGCCCACACGGTCACGCCACTGTAAACGGGGAGCGCGCGCCGCGAAGGGCCTCGCGAGGGGCCCCGTCACTGTGCCTGCGGGCATGGGAAGACGGCAGCGAGCGCTGGGATCCGTGAGTCAGGACACCTGGCCGCCCGGCACGTCCCTTCTCTCCGCGCGCGGGTCCGTCACGTCGGGCCCCGCCGGAGAACGGCGCGAACGACGCCGAAGGACTCGACATGTCGCCTCTCCAGCGGCCCGCACGGCGCTCTCCGCGCTTCGCCCTTCTCGCCCTCCTGGCCGTCCTCGCCGTGCTCGGCGCGAGCCGCGAGTCACGCGCCGCCGGCGCCGGGCGGGCGGCCGACCAGCTGCCCGCTTCGTCGATCACCGGCGCGGTCACCGATCCGGCCGGCGCGCGCGTCGCCCGGGCCCGCGTGATGCTGGTGAGCGCGCTCGCGGTGGCGGGCACGACCGACTGCGACGGCCGCGGCGAGTTCCGCTTCGACCACGTGGCGCCGGGGCGGTACGAGCTGCGCGTCTATGCCGAGGGCTTCAGCGCCGACCCGCTCGAGGTCGTCGTCCCGCCGGGCTCGAACACGGTCGTCAATCCCGCCCTGCACGTGAGCGCGGTCGTCGAGTCGGTGGTCGTCTCGGCGGCGCAGGTCGAGGTGCCGCTGGCCCGCGCGGCCGACTCGGTCACCGTGATCCCCCGCTCGGAACTGCGAGCCGAGCAGATCGACACGGTGGCCGACGCGCTGCGCTCGGTGCCGGGCCTCACCGTCTCGCGCAACGGCGGCCTCGGCGCCGTCACCTCGGTGTTCCCGCGCGGCGGCGAGTCGGACTACACGCTCGTCCTGGTGGACGGCATGAAGGCCAACGCCTTCGGCGGCGGCTACGACTTCTCCGGCCTCTCGACGTCCGGCGTCGAGCGCGTCGAGGTGGTGCGCGGCCCCGAGAGCGCCCTGTTCGGGTCCGACGCGATCGGCGCCGTCGTGCAGGTCGTCACCAGGGCCGGCGGGTCGCCGCGCGTCGAGGGCTCGGTCGAGCGCGGCAGCTTCGGGACCTCGCGCGTCACCGCGGGCACGTTCGGCTCGGCGGGCCCGTGGAGCTGGGGCGCGTCGGGCGGGCGGACCTCGAGCGCGGGCTACACGGGGATCGCGCCGGCGACGGGCGAGCGCGTGTCGAACGACGACTTCACGCTGTCGCACGCGGGCGGGTCGCTCGGCTGGCGCGGCGCCGGCGGCGCGGACGTTCGCCTGACCGCCCAGTACACCGACGCCGACCGCGGCTACCCGGGGCCTTACGGGTCGAACCCGATCGGGGCCTTCACGGCGGTCGATCGCGTGTCGCGCGGGGTCACGCGCACGACGCAGCTTGGCGGGCGATGGGCGCTGCCCTTCTCGGCCGCCGGGCGCTCCTGGCGGCAGACGATCACGGCCGGCTTCCTCGACCTGGCCAACGACTTCACGAGCAGCTACGGCCTCTCGGCATCCAGTTCGCGCCGCTTCACGGCGCGCTCGCAGACCGACGCGGACGTGTCGAGCCGGCTCGGCCTGTCGGCCGGCGCCGAGTACGAGGCCGAGCGCGCGACCAGCACGTTCATCACCGGGGACGCCTACGCGCCGGTGCCCATCGACCGCTCGATCGCCAGCCTGTTCGCCGAAGCGCGCTACCAGCCCGCCGCGCCGCTGACGGTCACGGCCGGCGTGCGCGCCGAGCGGATCCAGCGCGACCGGCTGAGCGGGAACCCCGACCCGTACGCGCCCCGGCCCGCGTTCGGCACCGACGTCCAGTCGTCGGTCAACCCGCGCCTGTCGGCCGCGTTCCTGCTCGGGGGCAGCCGCGCGGGCGCGGCCGGCTGGACGCGGCTGCACGCGGCGGCGGGCACGGGCATCCGCCCGCCCGACGCGTTCGAGATCGCGTTCACCGACAACCCGGACCTGAAGCCCGAGCGCAGCCGCAGCGTCGAGGCGGGCGTGGACCAGGCGCTGGCGCGCGAGCGGGTGACGGTCGGCGCCACCGCGTTCTACAACCGCTACGACGACCTGATCGTCGCCGTCGGCACGGCGCTGGCCAACGCCAGCCTGTACCGCACCGACAACATCTCGAACGCGCGGTCGCGCGGCGTCGAGCTGTCGGCGGCGCTCCACGTCGCCAGCGGCCTGACGACGCGGGTGTCGTACACGTTCCTCGACACCGCGATCCTCGCGGTGGACGGCCTCGGGACGGCTCCGCCGCCGTTCGAGGCCGGCCAGCCGCTGCTCAGGCGCCCCCGGCACGCGGCCTCGGTGGACGTCGTCTACGCGCGCGGGGCTCTGACCTCGTTCGCCCGCGTCGGCGCCCGGTCGCGGACGCTCGACGTCGAGCCGACCTACGGCACCTACGGCGGCCTCTTCTACAACCCGGGTTTCACGGTGGTCGATGCCGGGGCATCCTGGCGCCTGGCGAAGGGCGTCGAGGTCTTCGGCCGCGTCGCCAACCTCTTCAACCGCGCCTACGAAGAGACGTACGGCTTCCCGGCGCTCGGCCGCAACGCCACGATCGGAGTCAGGATTGCTGCGGGCCGCTGACGTCAGCTTCACCTACGGCCCCGGCCGGACGGTCCTGCACGGCGTCTCGCTCGACGTCGCGCAGGGCGGCCTGGTCGGCGTGCTCGGGCCGAACGGCTCGGGCAAGACGACGCTGCTGCGCCTGCTGGGCGGGCTGCTGCGGCCGACGGCCGGGCGCGTCACCATCGACGGGGACGAGCTCGCGCGCCTGCCGCGCCGCGAAGCGGCCCGGCGCATCGCGGTCGTCCCGCAGGAGACGCGGCTCGCGTTCGACTACTCGGTGCTCGAGGTCGTGCTGATGGGGCGCTACCCGCACCTCGGGTCCTTCGAGCTCGAGGGGCCCGGCGACGTGGCGATGGCGCGCGAGGCGCTCGCGGCCACCGGCACGCTGGCGCTCGCCGACCGGCCGTTCGTGACGCTGAGCGGGGGCGAGAAGCAGCGGGTCGTCATCGCCGGCGCCCTCGCGCAGGCGGCCGGCCTGATGCTGCTCGACGAGCCGACGGCGGCGCTCGATCCCGGCTACCAGATCGAGATCTCGACGCTGCTCGGCCGGCTCAACGCCGAGCGCGGCGTCACGGTCGTCGTCGCCACGCACGACCTGAACTTCGCGGCCGGGCTCTGCCGCGACCTCGTGCTGCTGCGCGAGGGGCGCGTGCTCGCGGCCGGGCCGACCGCAGAGGTCCTGACGACGCAGTCGGTCCGCGCGGTCTACGGCGTCGAGGCCGACGTGGCGTTTCACCCCGGCGCGGGACACCTGACGGTCGTCCCGCTCCGGCGAGCCGGGAGGGCGGAGTAACCAGGTGTCGCTGCGCCGCCGCGTCCTCCTCACCGTGTCGGTGTTCGGGCTGATGGCCGTCGCGGCGGTCGTGCTCGCCCCGCTCGTCGGCTCGGCCCCCGTCTCGCTCCGCCGCGCGTTCGACGCGAGCCTCCCGTTCGCCGACAACCCGGACGCGCAGATCCTGTTCGTCTCGCGGCTGCCGCGGACGCTGGCGGCCGCCCTGGTCGGCGCGACGCTCGCCGCGGCCGGCGTGGTGTTCCAGGCGCTGCTGCGCAACCCGCTGGCGACGCCGTTCACGCTCGGCGTCTCGGCGGGGGCGGCGCTCGGGGCGATGCTCGCCATCACGATCCCGGTGTCGCTGGCCTTCGCCGGCGTCGGCGCCGTCCCGATCGCCAGCTTCGCGGGCGCGCTGGGCGCGGTCGGGATCGTCTACGTGCTCTCGACGATCCGGCGGCGCGGGCTCTCGACCAACGTGCTGCTGCTGGCCGGCATCACGCTCAACGCCTTCTTCTCGGCGCTGATCCTCTTCATCCAGTACCTCGCCGACTTCTCGCAGACGATGAGGACGGTGCGGTGGCTGATGGGGGATCTCGACATCGGCAGCTACGCGCCGATCCTGGCGGCGCTGCCGTTCACGATCGCCGCCTTCGCCGTCTTCGCGTGGCTGCCGCGGTCGCTCAACCTGCTGACGCTCGGCGCGGACGCCGCCTCGGCCCGCGGCGTGGACGTCCTGCGCACGCAGCGGCTCGCCTTCTTCAGCGCGTCGCTCGCCACGGGCGCCGCCGTGTCGCTCGGCGGCCCGATCGGGTTCGTCGGGATCATCGTCCCGCACCTGGTGCGCCTGCTGGTCGGCTCGGACCACCGGCTGGTCCTCCCGGCCGCGACGCTGTTCGGCGCGGCGTTCCTGGTGGTCTGCGACGTGGCGGCGCGCACGCTCATCGCCCCGATGGTGCTGCCGGTCGGCATCCTGACGGCGATGATCGGCGGGCCGTTCTTCCTCTGGCTCCTGATCCGGAGGGCGTCGTGAAAGCGGCGGCCGCCTGGTGCGCCGCGCTC
>JAJXZZ010000283.1 GCA_021779795.1 Acidobacteriota bacterium
CGATCGGCGCGCTCGCCATTGCCGCGTCCGACCCGAACGTCATCTACGCCGGCAGCGGCGAGGGGCTGCACCGCCCCGACCTCTCGACGGGCGACGGCGTCTACAAGTCGATCGACGCCGGGCGCACGTGGACGCACCTCGGCCTGCGCGACGCGCAGCAGATCCCGCGCATCGAGGTTGACCCGCACGACCCCAACCGCCTGTTCGTCGCGGCGCTCGGCCACCCGTACGGCCCGAACCCCGAGCGCGGCATCTACCGCTCGCTCGACGGCGGAAAGACGTTCGCCAAGGTCCTCTACAAGGACGAGAACACGGGCGGCAACGACGTGGACATCGACCCGTCGAACCCCAACGTCGTCTACGCCACGATGTGGGAGGAGCGCGAGGGGCCGTGGGAGAACGGCGAGTGGGCGGGCACCGGCGGCGGCATCTTCAAGTCCACCGACGGCGGCACGACGTGGACCCAGCTGACCAACGGGCTGCCGCCGGTCGTGCAGGCGAACCTCGCGATCTCGGCGTCGGACCCGAAGCGGATCTACGCCGCGGTGGCCTCCCTGGACAAGCCGGGCGACGGGTCGAACCGGGGCGCGGTGGGCATCTTCCGCAGCGACGACGCGGGCGCGTCGTGGACGCGCATCACGACCGACGCGCGGCCGGCCACGCGGATCGGCGGCGGCGACCTGCCGATGCCGCTGCCCGACCCGAAGAACCCCGACCGGGTCGTCATGGCCAGCATCGTGGCGTGGCTCTCGACCGACGGCGGCCGGACGTGGGTGCCGTTCAAGGGGGCGCCGGGCGGCGAGGACTACCAGAACGGGTGGATCAACCCCGACAACCCCGACATCATGCTGCTGACGGTGGACCAGGGCGCGGTCGTCACGCTCAACGGCGGGCGGACGTGGAGCTCGTGGTACAACCAGCCGACGGCGGCGCTCTACCACGTCGCGGCCGACAACGCCTTCCCCTACCGCGTGTGCAGCGGCCAGCAGGAGAGCGGCTCGGTGTGCATCTCGAGCCGCGGCAACTACGGCGCCATCTCGGACCGCGACTGGCTCCCGGTGGGCGTGGACGAGTACGGCTACGTCGCGCCCGACCCGCTCGATCCCGACATCGTCTACGGCGGACGGGCCGTGACGCGGTTCGACCGGCGGACCGGCCAGACCTCGACGGTCGGCCCGATGGCGGGCCGCGCCGACGCGCGGTCGTTCCGCATGGTGCGGACGATGCCGGTCGTCTTCTCCGACGTGGACCGGCGGACGCTGTTCTCCGCCAACAACGTGCTGTGGAAGACGACCGACGGCGGCGCGCACTGGGCGCAGATCAGCCCCGACCTGACGCGCAAGACGTGGCAGGTCCCCGCGAACGTCGGCAAGTACATGGGCGACCCGTCGGCGCAGCCGCGGCAGCGCGGCGTCATCTACACCGTCGCGCCGTCGCACCAGGACATGCAGCACATCTGGATCGGGACCGACGACGGGCTGATCCAGGTCACGGCCGACGGCGGCCGGACCTGGCATGACGTCACGCCGCCCGGGCTGCCCGCCTGGGCCAAGGTCTCGATCATCGACGCGGGGCGGTTCAGCCCGCTCACGGCGTACGCGGCCATCAACACGCTCCGGCTCGACGACCTGCGGCCGCACATCTTCAAGACGCACGACGGCGGCAAGACGTGGACGGCCATCGTGGACGGCATCCCCGACGGCCAGACGGTGAACGTGGTGCGCGAGGACCCGGTGCGCAAGGGGCTGCTCTACGCCGGCACCGAGCGGTCGGTCTACGTCTCGTTCGACGACGGGGCGCACTGGCAGTCGCTGCGCCTGAACCTGCCGGCCTCGTCGATCCGCGACCTGATCGTGAAGGACGACGACCTGGCGATCGCCACGCACGGGCGGGGCTTCTGGATCCTGGACGACGTCACGCCGCTGCGGCAGATCTCGGCGGCGTCGGCGAACGAGGACGCCATCCTCTTCAAGCCGACGACCGCGTGGCGCGTCCGGTGGGACGTCAGCACCGACATGCCGTGGCCGAAGGAGGAGCCGACCGGGAAGAACCCGCCCGACGGCGCCATCATCGACTACTACCTGAAGTCGGCCGTGGCCGGCCCGGTGACGATCGAGATCCTCGAGCCGGGCGGGCGCCTGGTCCGCCGCTACTCGAGCACGGACGTGGTGACGCCGATCCCGCCGCCGTCGGAGGCGCCGGTGCCGACCTACTGGTATCGGCCGCCGCAGGCGGTGTCCACCGCGGCCGGCATGCACCGGTTCCTGTGGGACGTGCACTACCAGCCGCTGCTGGCCGGCGGGCGCGGCGGCCTGTCGATCGCGGCCATCCCGCACGACACGGGGCCGACGCCGACGACGCCGTGGGTGTCGCCGGGCCGCTACACGGTGAAGCTGACGGTTGACGGGAAGAGCTACACGCAGCCGATCGTGGTCAAGCAGGACCCGCGGGTGAAGACGCCGGCGGCGGCGATGCAGCAGGTGTATTCGCTGTCGCGCGGGATGTACTTCGGCGCGCTGGACGCGCAGGAGGCCGCGCTGTCGCTGGCCGCGATGCGCGAGCGGGCGAAGGCGCTGGCCGGGTCGGCCACCGGGCAGGCCGCGACGGCGCTGGCGGCGTTCGAGAAGAAGGCGGCCGCGCTCGAGGGACAGCGCCCGCCGGCCGGCGGCATGCGCGGCGGCATGCGCGGCGGACCGGCCGCGCCGGCCGGCCCGACAGGCACGCTGTGGGCGGCCGCGTCGCTGCTCGCCAGCCGGATGAACTCGATGCAGGCGGCCGACGTGGCGCCGACGAGCACGACGCTGGCGGACGCCGCCTCGGCGCAGGCCGACGCGGCCCGCGTGATGGCGAAGTGGAAGACGTTCACGACGGTGGACCTCCCCGCGCTCGACGCCGTGCTGAAGGCGGCGGGGTTGGGGACGGTGGGAAATCGGCGGTCGGCGGTAGGCCGTCGGCGGTCGGCGGTCGGCGGTCGGCCGTCGGCGGTAGGCGGTAGGCCGTCGGCGGTCGGGCGTCGGCGGTCGGGCGTATGTGTAGGCCGGCGCTTCAGCGCTGGCTGTCAGCGGATCGCGGACAAGGCAGGGAGTACGGGCAAGCTGGCAGCGGATCGGGCCTGACGCCCGCGGCCAGCAGCCCGTGTCCCGTTGCACGAACAGGTGGCATCGCAGCATGAATCGACGTCAACTCTTCATCCTCGCCGGCGCGGCGCTCGTGCCGTGGCGGCCGCAGCCCTCGTGGGCGCTGGCGCCCGACCAGGCGCTGCTTCACCCCGACTCCCCCGAGATGAACCGGCCGGCCCCCGAGCGGTTCCGCGTGAGGCTGCTCACCAGCAAGGGCACCATCGTCATCGAGGTGATCCGGGCGTGGGCGCCGCGCGGCGCCGATCGCTTCTTCAACCTGGTCCGGCACGGCTACTACGACAACTCGCGGTTCTTCCGCATCCGGAAGGATACGTTCGCGCAGTTCGGCATCGCGGCCGACCCGCGCGTCGCGAAGGCGTGGCGGACCGAGACGTTCCCCGACGACCCGGCCGGCCAGTCGAACGTCCGGGGGACGGTGGCCTTCGCCTTCGCGGTCCCCAACGGCCGGACAACGCAGGTGTTCATCAACCTGCGCGACAACTCGGCGACCCACGACAAGGAACCGTTCGTGCCGTTCGGCAAGGTGGTCGAGGGGATGGACGTCGCCGACGCCCTGTACTCGGGCTACGGCGAGTCGTCGGGCAGCGGCATCCGCGCCGGGCACCAGGACCCGCTGTTCGAGGGAGGGGCCGCGTACCTCGAACGGGAATTCCCCAGGCTCGACGTCATCCGGTCCGCCACGATCGAGCCATAACGCGATAGGATCGTCCCTCACTCACGTTCGACAAGGAGACCAGGCATGTCCCTGCGCGCGGTAGCCGTATCTGTCGCTTGCGTTGCGATGCTGTCGGCAGGTTCCCTGTACGCCCAGTCCCGGCCGGGCCAGCGCCCGGGCGGCCCGCCCGGGCTGCAGCCGCTGCCGGGCGCCGTGGCGGGCCACGAAGTGGCGCCGCTGAAGGAGCCGGCGCCCTCGCAGACCTCGCACACGATCCGCCTCAACGGGCGCGAGATCAAGTACACGGCGACGGCCGGCACGCTGCCGATCCGTCTGGACGACGGAAAGGTGGCGGCGCAGATGTTCTTCGTCGCCTACACGAAGGACGGCGAGGACCGGAAGACGCGACCGGTCTCGTTCCTCTACAACGGCGGGCCCGGCTCGGCGACGGTCTGGCTGCACATGGGATCGTTCGCGCCGCTGCACGTGCAGATGGCCCCCGAGGGGTTCCAGCCGGCGCCGCCGTACCGCCTGGTGGACAACGAGGACTCGCTCATCGACACGACCGACCTCGTGTTCGTGGACGCCATCGACACCGGCTACAGCCGCGTGGTCGAGGGGGTCAACAACCAGCAGTTCCACGGCCAGGAAGGCGACCTGCGGGCGTTCGGCGAGTTCATCGCCGCCTACCTCGACGCCTACAACCGCTGGCCGTCGCCCAAGTTCCTGATCGGCGAGAGCTACGGCACG
>JAJXZZ010000284.1 GCA_021779795.1 Acidobacteriota bacterium
GATCCGGTCAGCGGGGAGGCGCGTCTTTCAAGCGAGGGCGGCGTGCATCTGATCCTGAGCAAAGAAGTCCTGGCGCCCGATGTCGTCCGTTTCTGGGTGGAGGCGGCGCCGGTTGCCCGCAAGCGGCGCCCGGGCCAGTTCGTCATCATCAGGCTCACCGAGGAGGGCGAGCGGGTCCCGCTCACCATCGCGGACGCCGATCCGGCCAGGGGCGCGATCTCGCTCATCGTGCAGGGCGTCGGCAAGTCGACGCGCCAGCTCAATGCCCTGGAGGCGGGCGACACGATCCTCGACGTGGCCGGGCCGCTGGGCCTGCCGACGCACATCGAGCCGGGCCAGTCGGTCTGCTGCATCGGCGGCGGCATCGGCACGGCCGTCGTCTACCCGATCGCGTGCGGGGTGAAGGCGCTCGGCGGCAACGTGGTGGCGATCGTCGGGGCGCGCACGCGCGACCTGGTCATCCTCGAAGAGGACCTGCGGCGGGTGGCCGACGAGTGCGTGGTGACGACCGACGACGGGACGTACGGCCAGCACGGCCTGGTCACCGACGCGCTCAAGGGGCTGCTCGAGGCCGGCCGGGTGTTCGACGAGGTCGTGGCCGTGGGGCCGCTGCCGATGATGCGCGCCGTCGTCGAGACGACCCGGCCCCTCGGCGTGAAGACCATCGTCAGCCTCAACCCGATCATGATCGACGGGACCGGCATGTGCGGCGGGTGCCGCGTGACGGTGGGAGGGGAGCAGAAGTTCGTCTGCGTTGACGGCCCCGAGTTCGACGGGCACCAGGTCGATTTCGCGGAGCTGTCGGCGCGGTTGCGGGCCTACCGGGATCAGGAGGCCGAGGCGATGGAGCACCGCTGTCACCATGCGGCCCCGCCGGCCGCCGGTGGCGGACCAGCGGCCTGACGGCCACCCGGGCGCCGGTCCCCGGATGCGGGGGACGCCGCCCGACGGCAGGCGAGTGAGCGAGCTATGGCAAAGAAGATCGGCCTGAAGACCAAGACGCCGATGCCCTGCGCGGACCCGCGGGAGCGCAGGCATTCGTTTGGCGAAGTCGCGACCGGGTACACCGTCGAGATGGCGGTCCAGGAGGCCGATCGCTGCATCCAGTGCAAGAACCGGCCGTGCGTCGAGGGCTGCCCGGTGGGGATCGACATCCCGGGGTTCGTGGACGCCGTCGCCAAGGGCGACTTCCAGACGGCCTTTCACGTGCTCGGCGACCGCAACGTGCTGCCGGCCATCTGCGGGCGCGTCTGCCCGCAGGAAGAGCAGTGCGAGAAGCTCTGCACGCTCGGCAAGAAGTTCGAGGCCGTGGCCATCGGCCGGCTGGAGCGGTTCGTGGCCGACTTCGCCGCGCTCAACGGCCTGACCGATTCGTCGGCGCCGCCGCCGCCGACGGGCCACAAGGTGGCCGTGGTCGGGTCGGGGCCGGCCGGCCTGACGGTGGCCGCCGACCTGGCCAAGCTCGGCCACGAGGTGACGATCTTCGAGGCGCTGCACAAGGCGGGCGGCGTCCTCATCTACGGGATCCCGGAGTTCCGGCTGCCCAAGTCGATCGTCGAGCGCGAGATCAACGGCCTCAAGACGCTCGGCGTCGAGATCAAGACCAACCACGTCATCGGCCGGACCTTCACCGTCGACGAACTGCTCGGCGAGCTGGGCTTCCAGGCCGTGTTCATCGCCACCGGCGCGGGGCTGCCGCACTTCCCCAAGATCCCGGGCATCAACCTGATCGGCGTCTACTCGGCCAACGAGTACCTGACCCGGTCGAACCTGATGAAGGCGTACAAGTTTCCGGAGACCGACACGCCGGCCATCCGCGGGCGGAGCGTCGCCGTCATCGGCGGCGGGAATACCGCGATGGACTCGATCCGGACCGCCCTGCGGCTCGGGGCCGACCACGCCTACCTGGTCTACCGGCGGTCGCGGACCGAGATGCCGGCCCGGGCCGAGGAGGTCGAGCACGCGGAGGAGGAAGGCGTCGAGTTCATGATGCTGACGGCGCCGACCGCGGTGCTGGGCGACGCGCAGTCGCGCGTCCGGGCGCTCCAGTGCGTCAGGATGGAGCTGGGCGAGCCCGACGCGTCGGGACGGCGGAGCCCGCTGCCCGTCAAGGGATCCGAGTTCGATCTCGAGGTCGACACGGTGGTCTTCGCCGTCGGCCAGGGGGCCAACCCCCTGATCCGGTCGACGACGCCGGACCTGCCGGTGAACAAGTGGGGCAACATCGTGGCGGACCCCACGACCGGGGCGACCAACAAGCGCGGCGTGTTCGCCGGCGGCGACATCGTGACCGGCGGCGCGACGGTGATCTCGGCCATGGGGGCCGGCCGACAGGCGGCCCGGGCCATCGACGCGTACCTCAAGGGGCTCGATGGGGCCGGCCGGGCCGCGGGGACGGGCGCCTGAGCCGGATCGGGGCCGCGCGGACGTTGCTTGTGGGCGGGCGCGCGATGCTGGTAGACTGCCGGGCCATCCCGGTTCGCCGCGCCGGCAGGCGGAGTGAGGCGGCCCGGAGGGCCGGGCGTCCGGTTTCGGCGCCGGGGGGCGGCGAAGGGATCGGGAGGGGGCTGACGATGGACGGAGCACGACCGGGTCATCGGTACCGGATGGTCAACATCCGATCCGGCTACGTGATTGTCGAGCACGAAGTGCACAGCCGGGCGATGCGGTCGTACTTCTCGCCCGAGGGCGTGCCCCCGATCGAAGAGTACCGGGAAGGGCCGCAGATCTGGAAGTTCACCGGGCAGGCGCAGACCGTGCACTTCGACCTGATGGACTCGGAGACCGGCGTGGTCACGCGCTTCGACGACCTGATGGGGCTGGTCTCGTACACGGCGTGCCGGCAGGACGGCGACATCTACCGCCTCGGCGAGCTGGCGCAGGAGCAGCGGATCTGGCTCTACGTGGCGGTGACGCACCGGCCGTCGGACGGCCCGCCGCGCGCCGAGTGGATCGAGAAGCTCCGGGTGCTGAACCGGTACTTCAACGAGCGGCTGCAGACGCCCAACAAGAAGATCCTGATCCTGCCCGACTACTTCGGCCTGCACGCCGAGTTCAACCACGGGCAGATCATGGCCGACTTCGAACTCACGGCCATGGAGGTGGAGGCATGACGACCAAGGAAGTCGCCGAGCGGCTCGAGTTGAAGGGGCTGACGCCGGTGTTCGACAAGCCGGTCACGGGCGTGTACATCTCGGACATGGTGAGCGACGTCATCGCGAACGCGAAGGCGGGCAACGTGCTGATCACGCTCCAGGTGCACAACAACGTGATCGCGGCCGCGAACCTGGTCGACATCGCGGCGATCGTCCTGACGAGGGGACGCACGCCGGCGCCGGAGGCCTCGGCCCTGGCGGAGAAGGCGGAGATCTCGGTGTTCTCGACGCCCATGGACAGCTGGCAGGTGGCGACCAAGCTGTACGAGGCGGGGATCCGGTAGGGCGCCCCGGCGACGGGCCATGAGACTGCACGAAATCGCGCGGCTGCTGGACTGCAACATCCTCACCGGCGACGACCGGCTCGACGTCGACGTCCGCAGCTGCTTCGCCGCGGACCTGATGAGCGACGTGCTCGCGTTCTCGCATTCCGGCGCGCTGCTGGTCACGGGGCTGGCGAGCGTGCAGTCGGTGCATGCGGCGGACGTGGCCGACTTCAAGGGCATCCTCTTCGTGCACGACAAGCGTCCCGACCCGTCGGTGGTCGCGATGGCGGAGCAGCGCGGCCTCCCGCTGCTGAGCACCGGGCGCTTCATGTTCGAGACCTGCGGCGTCCTGTTCAGCCACGGGTTGATGGCCGCCGAGAAGCGGTAGGCGGCAGCCGGCCGACCGCCCCGTGGACGCGCAGGCGAGAGGCACGCCCGATGCCCCCGCTTCCCACAGCCCAGCAGCTCGTGGTGGAAGTCGCGGCGCCGCCGGACGGGATGCCGCGTCGGCCGAATGCCGGCGGGACTTTCACGACGGGCCGCCGGGGCGACCGGACGGAGCCGGGGTCCCGTGCGGCCGTCCTGCGCCCGGAACCGGGAACCGAGACCGTGATGGACGAGAAGGCCCTCTACAGCGAGCGCCACGCGATCGTGGGCGACGACTTCGAGCACGGCGGCGAGGCCGCCGCGCGGATCAAGGCCACGATGAAGGAGTTCGGGATCGATCCCGGCGCGATCCGCCGGCTGTCGATCGCGAACTTCGAGGCCGAGATGAACGTGATCATGTACGCCGACTCGGGCGAGCTGGTCTTCAGCGTGACGCCCGAGGCCGCGTCGGTCGTGGTGAGCGACCGGGGGCCGGGGATCCCGGACGTCGGCCTCGCGATGCAGGAGGGCTACTCGACGGCGACCGCCGAGATGCGGGCGCGGGGGTTCGGCGCCGGCATGGGGCTGCCCAACATCCGGCGCTCGACCGACTGGTTCAGCATCGAGTCGACGCCCGGCGTCGGGACGACGCTGCGCTACGGCGTGCGGATCGGGGAGAGCCAGGGCGGGAACAAGTGAGAAGTACGAAGTACGAAGTAAGAAGTACGAAGTACGAAGTGCGAAGAAAGAA
>JAJXZZ010000285.1 GCA_021779795.1 Acidobacteriota bacterium
GCTCGCCGGCCCCCCGCTCGCCGCGCGCTCGGGCGGCAACCCGGGCCCTCCCGGCGCCCCGGGGCCGCTCGCGCAGGCGGTGGCCAACCCGTTCCGCTACGCGCCGGGCGACGTGTTCGACAACCCGGGCGGATCGGGCGGCGAGACGCAGGCCGCCATCCAGTTCGACTCGAAGGGGGTGGAGTTCGGGCCGTGGCTGCGCCGCTTCATCGCCCAGATCAAGCGCAACTGGCTGATCCCGATGGCCGCCATGACGATGAAGGGGCACGTCGTGGTGACGTTCAACGTCCACAAGGACGGCAGCATCACCGACATCCAGGTGGCGGGGCCGTGTCCGGTGCAGGCGTTCAACCGTGCGGCGGCCGGCGCGCTGATCTCCTCGAACCCGACGCAGCCGCTGCCGGCCGAGTACCCGGCCGAGCACTGCTTCTTCACCGTCACGTTCTACTACAACGAGAGGCCGCCGTACCGGTAGGAGAGTGGCCGCATGACCCGCTCCGCGCAGGGCGGCTTGCTCGCCCTCGCCTCGCTCCTCGCGCTGTACGTCCTCGGCCGCCTGGTCCTGGGGTAGCCCGGTGACGCGCCCGCCCAGACTGCTCGTCGCCGTGCTCGGCCCGACCGCCGGCGGCAAGAGCGCGCTCGCGCTCGCCCTGGCCGGGCGTTACGGCGGCGAGATCATCAGCTGCGACTCGGCCGCCGTCTACCGGCGCTTCGACATCGGCACCGACAAGGTGCCGCCTGGCGAGCGGCGCGGCATCCCGCACCACCTGCTGGACGTGGCCGACCCGACCGACGACTTCACGGCCGCGCGCTTCGGCCGGGAGGCTGCCGCGGCGGCCCGGGCGATCCTCGCCCGCGGGCGCCTGCCGGTGCTCGCCGGCGGCACCGGCTTCTACTTCCGGGCGCTGACGCGCGGCCTGTTCCCCGGCCCCGCGCGGGACCAGGCGCTGCGCGACCGGCTCGGCGCGATCGCGGCCCGTCGCGGCCCCGAGTTCCTCCACCGCATGGTGGCGCGCGTCGACCCGGCGTCGGCCGCGCGCATCCAGGCGCGCGACCTGGTGCGGCTCGTCCGCGCCCTCGAGGTGTTCTTCCTCACCGGCCGGCCGCTCACCGAGCACTTCGCCCTGACCGTCTCGCCGCTGCCCGACGTGCCGATCGTCGGCCTGCTGCTCGACGTGCCGGCGCGGGTGCTCGACGGGCGGATCGCCCGGCGCGTGGACGATCAGCTCGCGCGCGGCCTGGTCGACGAGGTGCGCGGCCTGCTGGCCGCGGGCGTCCCCCGATCGGCGCGGCCGTTCGGCAGCCTCGGCTACCGGCAGGTGCTCGAGCACCTGGACGGCGCGCGCGGCCTCGCCGAGACGCGCGATCTCATCGTGCGCGAGACGCGCCGATACGCGCGCCGTCAGTTGATCTGGTTCCGCAAAGAGCCTAACCTTGTGTCCATACCCGGTCCGGGCGGCCTGCCCGAGGCCCTGGCCGGCGCGAGCCGGGCCGTCGACGAGGCGCTGCGGGCGCAGGAGGGCGACGGCGAGGAGAATTGCTGATGTCCTCATCTTCCGAGACCAGGCCGGCGACGACGCCGAACATCCAGGACGCCTTCCTGAACCACGCGCGCCGCGATCGCTCGCCGGTCAAGTTCCGCCTGTTCGACGGCGCCGAGTTCGAGGGGCGCATCAAGAACTTCGACCGCTTCGCCGTCATCGTCGAGCGCGACGGCACCGACCAGTTGATCTTCAAGCACGCCATCGCCACCATCACGGCCGTTCGCCCGGTCAACAGCTACTACAGCCACCAGCCCCAGTGACCACCCCCGCCTTCTCGCGCGTCATCGTCATCGTGCTCGACAGCCTGGGCGTCGGCGAGATGCCCGACGCGGCCGAGTACGGCGACCAGGGCAGCTGCACGCTCGGCCACATCGCCCGGCGCGTGACGCTGCAGGTGCCGGCGCTGCGGAGCCTCGGGCTGTCGCGGATCGTGAACCTGCCGGGCGCGCCGCCCGAGCCGGCTCCCGCTGCCGCCTTCGGCCGGATGGCCGAGGCCGCGCCCGGCAAGGACTCGGTCACCGGCCACTGGGAGCTGATGGGGCTCACGCTCGACCGGCCGTTCCCCCTCTACCCGAACGGCTTTCCCGAGGCGATCATCCGCGAGTTCGAGCGGCGGGTCGGCCGCCGGTCGATCGGGAACGTGGCCGCCTCCGGCACGGTCATCATCGAGCAGCTCGGCGCCGAGCACATGCGCACCGGCTGCCCGATCGTCTACACCTCGGCCGACAGCGTCTTCCAGATCGCCGCGCACGAGGAGGTCATCCCGGTTCCCGAGCTGTACCGCGAGTGCGAGGCGGCGTACGACATCCTGGTGCGCGGCCACGGCCTCGGCCGGATCATCGCCCGCCCCTTCGTCGGGCAGCCCGGGTCGTTCCGCCGCACGTCGAACCGCCACGACTTCGCCATCCCGCCGACCGGCCGGACGCTGCTCGACCATCTCGCCGAGGCGGGCGTGCCCGTGTTCGCGATCGGCAAGATCGTGGACCTGTTTGCCGGGCAGGGCATCGCCGAGTCGGTGCACACGACGTCGGACGACGACGGCATGGACCAGGTGGAGCGGGCGATGGCCGAGCGCCCGCGGGGCCTCGTCTTCGCCAACCTGGTGGACTTCGACACGGTGTACGGCCACCGGAACGACGTGGAGGGGTACGCGCTGAACCTCGAGCGGTTCGACGCGCGGCTGTCCGAGCTGCTTCCGCGCCTGCGGCCGGACGACCTGCTGGTCCTCACCGCCGATCACGGCAACGATCCCACGACGCCCAGCACGGACCACTCCCGCGAGTACGTCCCGGTGCTCGCCCGCGGTCCCCGCGCCCGGGGCGGCGTGGATCTCGGCACGCGATCGACGTATGCCGATCTCGGCCAGACGCTGGCCGAGGTGTTCGGCGTGGGGCCGCTGGCCCACGGCACGAGCTTCCTGGCGCAGATTGGCTGACGCGCTCCCATGACGATCCGCGAAGAGCTCGAGGCCCGCGAGCGGCAGTTCCTCGCCCCCGAGGCGGCCCGGAGCGCCGAGTCGCGCGGACGCCTCAGGCCGGAGCCCGACGACGACATGCGGCCGGCCTTCCAGCGCGACCGCGACCGCATCATCCACTGCAAGGCGTTCCGGCGGCTGAAGCACAAGACGCAGGTCTTCTTCGCGCCCGCCGGCGACCACTACCGCACGCGGCTCACGCACACGCTGGAGGTCTCGCAGATCGCGCGGACCATCGCCAAGTCGCTCCACCTGAACGAGGACCTGACCGAGGCGATCGCGCTCGGGCACGACCTCGGCCACACGCCGTTCGGCCACTGGGGCGAGCGCGTCCTCGACCGGCTCGTGCCCGGCGGCTTCAACCACCCGGCGCAGAGCCTGCGCGTCGTGGACGCGGTCGAGCGGGAAGGGCGCGGGCTGAACCTGACGTGGGAGGTGCGCAACGGCATCGCGCGGCACTCGAAGGGGAAGCTGGGGGCGCCGACCGGCGGCGACGACCTCGCGGCCACGCTCGAGGGGCAGGCGATCCGGGTCTCGGATCTCGTCGCCTACGTCAACCACGACACCGACGACGCCATCCGCGCGGGGCTGCTGGTCGAGTCCGACCTGCCGGCCGCGGCGGTCGAGGCGCTCGGCCCGTCCCCGTCCCACCGGATCGGCCGGATGGTCCACGACGTCGTCCTGACGACGCGCGCGTCGGGCCTCGACCGGATCCGGATGAGCGACGAGGTGCTGGCCGCCACGCTCGAGCTGCGCGCCTTCCTGTTCCGGGCCGTCTACGAGAACGAGGTGTCCACGGTCGAGTTCCGCAAGGCGTCCGACGTGCTCGGCGGCCTCTGGGAGAAGGTGCGGGAGCGGCCCGACGAGTTCCTGGAGCGCTGGACGGTGGAGCGCGACGGCATCGACGCGGCGGCCCGCGACTTCCTGGCCGGGATGACCGACCGGTTCGCGGTCGGCCTGTTCGAGCGGCTGTTCATCCCGAAGCCGTGGGTCGAGGTCTCGCGCGAGTGGCAGCGGGACTGAGGCGCGGCGGGCGTTCCGCCAGGCCGGCCGGGCGGGGGTCCGTGATATGATGGTAAGTCTGTGCCTGGGGGAAGTTTGCAGCCGGGATGCCTGACCTGATTCTCGATCTCCGGGAGATGCGGGAGGCGCGCGAGCGCGTCGATCGCACGCTGGCGCCGTCGGCCCTGCCGGCAGGCGGACAGGAGGGGTTCGCCGTCGCGGCCCCCGTGCACCTGGCGTTCGATATCTTCAAGGACGGCATCCAGTTCCACCTGGTCGGCCACGTCGAGTCCGCGCTGACGCTGACCTGCAGCCGGTGCCTCGAGGAGATGGCCTACCCGGTCGACCTGCCGTTCGACCTGCTCTACCTGCCGCACCAGGCGAACGCGGGCGAGGGGGAGGTCGAGGTCGAGGACGACGACCTGACGACGGCCTACTACCGGGACGACCAGATCGACCTCGGCCAGCTGGTCGTGGAGCAGCTCCTGCTGGCGGTGCCGATGAAGCC
>JAJXZZ010000286.1 GCA_021779795.1 Acidobacteriota bacterium
GATCGCCGGGCCGCTCAGCCCGCCCATGACGTTCGACAGCCGCGGGCGGCGGGTCTCGACGTCGATCGCCATCGCGAGGAAGGTGTTCACGAGCGACACGGCGTCGGCCCCCGCCTCCTCGGCCGCGCGCGCGAACGAGGCGACGTCGGTGACGTTCGGCGTCAGCTTCGGGATGAGCGGCAGCGTCGTCGCGCGGCGCACGGCCGAGACGACCTGGTGCGTGTTGCCCAGGTGGCAGCCGAACGTCAGCCCCCCCTCCTTGACGTTCGGGCAGGAGATGTTCAGCTCGATGCCCGCCACCCCCTCGACGTCCGACAGGATCCGCGTGACCTCGACGTACTCGTCGATCGACGATCCGCACACGTTCACGATGACGGTCGCGTGGCGCGCCCGGAGCTCCGGCATCTTCTCGCGGACGAAGCGGCGCACGCCGATCCCCTGCAGGCCGATCGCGTTCAGCATGCCGGCCGGCGTCTCGACGATGCGGGGCGGCGGGTGGCCGGGCCGCTCCTCGAGGAACAGCCCCTTGACGACGACGGCGCCGAGCGAGGAGAGGTCTACGACGTCGGCGTACTCCACGCCGTAGCCGAAGCACCCGCTCGCCGACATGAGCGGCGTCTTCAGGCGCAGCGCGCCGATGTGGACTGAGAGATCCATGGCTGCCTCTTCCCCCGGCGCCGCCCTCAGGCGCGGTCGTCCCACACGATGTCGGCGGCCGCGAACACCGGGCCCTCGACGCACGACCGCGCGAAGCGCGTGCCTCCCTCCGGCCTGCGCACGCGGACCACGCAGCTGTAGCAGCCGCCCATGCCGCAGCCCATCTGCCGCTCGGTCGCCACCTCGCACGCGACGCCGTACCGCGCCGCCAGGCCCGCGACCGCCTTCAGCATCGCCTCGGGGCCGCACGCGTAGAGGGCGACGCGCGAGCGATCGCCGGCGGCCTCGAGCGCGCGCGTCAGCGGGAGGGTCACGCGCCCGGCGGCGCCGCGCGATCCGTCCTCGGTCGCCAGCGACAGCTCGACACCGGGCGCCTCGAACCGGTCGAGGCAGAACAGCTCCGCGCCCGTGCGCGCGCCGTAGAACAGCTTGCCGCCCCGGCCGGCCGCCGCGAGCGCCTCGCAGAACGTGGCGAACGGCGCCAGGCCGGTTCCGCCGGCGACCATCCAGGCCTCCACGCCGTCGGGCGGCGGCGTGAACGGCCGGCCGAGCGGGCCGAGGCACGGGAACCTCGCCCCCGGCGCCGCGGCCGCGAGCAGCCGGCTGCCGACGCCGGCCACCTTGTTGAGGATCGAGAACCCGACGACGCGGCCCTCGCCGTCGCGGAGCCGCTCGAAGATCGAGTAGGGCCGCCTCAGCAGCGGCGTGTCGCCGGGCGCCGTTCGGATCATGACGAACTGCCCCGGCCGGATGACGCCCGCGATCCCGGGCGCGCGCAGCCCGACGAGCGAGTAGTCCCCGGACAGGCGGACCGAGGAGAGGACCTCGGCATCCACATCGACTGGCATCGCCCGCAGTATAGCAGCCCGTGCCGGGCGGCGCCCCGCGCCGGCCGCCGCCGGGCGGCGCCCCCGTGCTATACTGCAGGCGTTCTTTAAGCCGGTCCCGCGAGGCCGGCAAGATCGACCATGCACCACACCCTCGGCCCCATCGCACGCCCCCCCGCCACGGCCGCCGGCCGCGATTCCCGACCATCCGTTTTCCAGGCCAAGGAGCCCGTATGCCCGTCGTGATGGACGCGGACCGGATGGGCCGCACGCTCGCCCGGATCGCCCACGAGATCATCGAGCGCAACCGCGGCGTCGAGCGGCTGGCGCTGGTCGGCGTCAGGACGCGCGGCGTGCCGCTGGCGCGCCGCCTGGCCCGGCAGCTGAGGGAGATCACCGGCCACGACGTGCCCGTCGGCGCGCTCGACATCACGCTCTACCGCGACGACCTCATGCACCACGCCGTCGGGCCGCAGCCGCTGGTCCGCAGCACCGACATCCCGTTCTCGATCGACGGCCGCGTGATCGTGCTGGTCGACGACGTCCTGTTCACCGGCCGCACGGTCCGCGCGGCGCTCGACGAGCTGATCGACTTCGGGCGCCCCCAGGCCATCCAGCTGGTGGTCATCGTGGACCGCGGGCACCGGGAGCTGCCCATCAAGGCCGACTACGTCGGCAAGAACGTCCCCACCTCGCGCGCCGAGGTCGTGGCGGTCAGGCTCGAGGAGACCGACGGGCGGGACGAGGTGACGATCGACAAGACGACCGGGGAGGACGAAGAGGCATGAATCCCGAGACCACGCCATCGGCCGCCGCGGCGCCGCAGGCCGGCGAGCCGCGGATGCCCGCCAGCGGCCTGCGCCGCAAGGACCTCGTCGGCATCGCCGAGCTGACGGTCGAGGAGATCGCGCTGATCCTCGACACGGCCGCCGCGATGAAGGAGATCTCCTCCCGCCCGATCAAGAAGGTGCCGGCCCTGCGCGGCAAGACCGTCGTGAACCTGTTCTTCGAGGCGAGCACGCGGACCCGCACCTCGTTCGAGATCGCCGAGAAGCGGCTGAGCGCCGACACGCTGAACATCGCGGCCAGCACGTCGAGCGTCGTCAAGGGGGAGACGCTGGCCGACACGGTGCACAACATCGAGGCGATGTCGCCCGACCTGCTCGTCGTGCGGCACTCTTCGTCGGGCGCCTGCCACTTCCTCTCGCGGATCTGCCGCGCCGGCGTCATCAACGCCGGCGACGGCATGCACGAGCACCCCACCCAGGCCCTGCTCGACGCGTTCACGATCCGGGAGCGGAAGGGGCGGATCGCGGGCCTGAAGGTGGCGATCTGCGGCGACCTGCTCCACAGCCGCGTGCTCCGGTCCAACGTCCAGCTGCTCACCAGGATGGGCGCCGACGTCTGGCTGTGCGGCCCGCCGACGCTGATGCCCGTCGGGTTCGAGCGGACCGGGGCGCACGTCACCTCGTCGATCGACGAGGCCGTCGAGGGGGCCGACGCCGTGATGATGCTCCGCATCCAGCTCGAGCGGATGCTCGGCGGCTACTTCCCGACGCTGCGCGAGTACTTCAACGTGTTCGGCATGACGCCGGCGCGCGTGCGCCGCGCCAGGCCCGACGTCCTCGTCATGCACCCGGGGCCGATGAACCGCGGCGTCGAGATCGACTCCGAGCTGGCCGACGGCCCGTCGTCGGTGATCCTCGACCAGGTGGCCAACGGCGTCGCGGTGCGCATGGCGGTCCTGTACCTGCTGTCCGGTGGAGCTGACCATGAAGCGGTTGCTTAGGGGCGGACATCTCGTCGATCCCTCCCAGGGCCTCGACGGCGTGAGGGACCTGCTGCTGGAGGACGGCCGCGTCGCCGCGGTCGGGCGCGACCTGCCGGTCGGACCGGGCGTGGAGGTCATCGACGTGGCGGCCGGGCTGGTCGTCTGCCCGGGCTTCGTGGACATGCACGTGCACCTGCGCGAGCCGGGCCAGGAGCACAAGGAGACGATCGCGAGCGGGACGGCCGCCGCCGCGGCCGGCGGGTTCACCGCCGTGGCCTGCATGCCCAACACGCAGCCGGTCAACGACAGCGCCTCGGTGACCCGGGCGATCGTCGAGCGGGCCGCCCTCGCCGGCGCCGTGCGCGTCTACCCGATCGGCGCGGTGTCGAAGGGGATGAAGGGCGAGAGCCTCGCGGAGATCGCCGACCTGCGCGGCGCCGGCTGCGTCGCCCTGTCCGACGACGGCAAGCCGGTGGCGACGGCGCTGCTGATGCGGCGCGCGCTCGAGTACGCGGGCATGTTCGGCCTGCCGGTCATCGACCACTGCGAGGAGCCGACGCTCAAGGGGGAGGGCGTGGCCCACGAGGGCTACGTCGCGTCGATGCTCGGCCTGCGCGGCATCCCCGCCGCGGCCGAGTCGATCATCGTCGAGCGCGACCTCGCGCTGGCCGAGATGACCGGGAGCCCCGTCCACCTGGCCCACCTGAGCACGCGGCAGGCGCTGCGGGCCGTGGAGGCCGCCCGCGCGCGCGGCGTCCGGGCGACCTGCGAGGTCACGCCGCACCACTTCGTCCTGACCGACGAGCGGCTGACCGGGCCGGTGCCCTACGACACGAACCTGAAGATGAACCCGCCGCTCCGCGAGGCGGCCGACGTCGAGGCCGTGCGGCAGGCCCTGGCCGGCGGGCTCGTGGACGCCATCGCCACCGACCACGCCCCGCACCAGCAGGACGAGAAGGCCGTCGAGTTCGACCGGGCGCCGTTCGGCATCATCGGCCTCGAGACCGCCGTGCCGCTGGCGCTCGACCGGCTCGTCCACGCCGGCCTCGTCACGCTCGCGAGGCTGGTCGAGCTGATGTCGGTCAACCCGTGCCGCATCCTCCGCGTGCCCGGCGGCAGCCTCGCGCCCGGGCAGCCGGCGGACCTCACCGTCCTCGCGCCGTCCGCCGCGACGACCGTGGACGTGTCGCGGTCGCGGTCGCTCTCGCGCAACTCGCCGTTCGACGGGTGGACGCTGCGCGGCGCGGTGGCGGCCACGATCGTCGGC
>JAJXZZ010000287.1 GCA_021779795.1 Acidobacteriota bacterium
TCGGGGCGGCCGGTGTCCGCGCCGCCTGGGGCGGCGCCATGACGGCCGGCTGCTCGACCATGTCGGCCGTGTTGCCCCGCGAGAACGGCAGCGAGTTGGTCGGGTTCGGCGCCCGCTCGCGCGAGGCCGCGCGGCGGTCCATGTCCGACGCCGGGGCGTTGGGCGCCACCGAGCGCGACCGCCGATCGACGCGCGGCGCCATGAAGACGAACGTCGGCGCCTGGTCGCGCGCGGCGGCCACCGCGACGGCGCGCTTGGCCGCCTCGGTGGGCGGCAGCGACGCGATGTAGATCAGCGCGACGACCGCCACGATGTCGAGGAAGAAGGCCACGAGCACCCCGATGATGAGGTGCAGGAGGTCTTCGAGCCTCGCATACTCGCGGCTGAGCGCCTCGAAATCCGGGCGGTCGTCGTAGAAATCAAAAAACATTCGGGACCAGGCACGTCAGCATTCGGGCGTCGAAGTGCCGCCGGGGCGGGCAGGCGCTGGCAGGACCTCTTCCCATTATAGACGCCAAACGGGCCTCGTTGGCTGCCGCCCCCCGCCGTGACCGCCGGCCGCGAGCCGCGGGCCCCGTACCTTCCGGCATTACGCCTCCGCCGTGTAGAGCGTGACGATGCCCCACGAGAGCGGCCGGGCCGAGGCCTGCCGGAACCCGCAGGCGCGCAGGTGATCGAGCATCGCCTCCGGGGCGATGAAGCTGCCGACCGACACCGGGAGGTACGTGTAAGCCGAGCCGTGCCCGGACACCAGGCGCCCGACGCGTGGCAGCACGTGCCGGAAGTACGGGAGGTAGACGGCGCGCACCAGCGGCGAGGCGGGGATGCTGAACTCGAGGATCGCCAGGCGTCCGCCCGGCTTGAGGACGCGGCGCATCTCGGCCAGCGCCAACTCGGGGCGCTCGACGTTCCGGATGCCGAAGGCCGCCGTGGCCGCGTCCATCGACGCGTCGGGCAGCGGCAGCCTCGTCGCGTCGCCGTGCACCAGCAGCACGCGCCCGCCCTCGCCCCGCGCCCGCACCTTGGCCCCGCCCAGGCGCAGCATCTCCGCCGAGAAGTCCACGCCGACCACGCGCGCGGCGCCGGGCGCGGCCGACACGGCGGCCAGCGCCACGTCGCCGGTGCCGGCGCAGACGTCCACCACGCGCTCGCGCCCCGTGAGCCGGAGCGACCGGATCGCCACCGTCCGCCAGTGCCGGTCGATCCCGGCGCTCAGCAGGTGGTTGAGGAGGTCGTAGCGGGCGGCGATCGCGTCGAACATCGCGGCCACGCGCGCCGGGCGCTTGTCGAGAGCCATGGCGGCCTACCCCTCCGCCATGCGCCGGACGATCCGCTCGGCCAGCGCCAGGGCGCGCCGCCCGTCGCGGCCGCCGACCAGCGGCTCGCGGCGCTCGCGGACGGCGCCCAGGAAGTCCGACAGTTCGCGCGCGAGCGGCTCCTCGCGGGCGACCTCGAGGCGGCCGCCCTCGATCGCGGGCCGGCCGCCGTCGCCCGGCACGAGGCGGTACATCTCCGCCTCCTGCGCCGCGCAGTCGATCGACAGGTAGGCGTCCGCCTGGAACACGCGGATCTTCCGGACGCGGTCGCGGCTGATGCGGCTGGCCGTGAGGTTGGCGATGCAGCCGTTCTCGAACCGCAGGCGCGCGTTGGCGATGTCGACGCGCCCGGTCAGCACCGGCACGCCGACCGCCTCGACCGACACGACCTCGCCCGGCACCAGCGACAGGACGATGTCGAGGTCGTGGATCATCAGGTCGAAGACCACGTCGATGTCGAGGCTGCGGCCCGGGAACGTGCCGAGGCGGTGCACCTCGATGAACCGCGGGTCGCGGACGCGCGGCGCCGCCGCCGCCATCGCCGGGTTGAAGCGCTCGGTGTGGCCGACGGCGAGCGCGGCGCCCGAGGCCGCCGCCGCCGCGAGGATCTCGTCGGCCTCGGCGACCGACCGCGCCAGCGGCTTCTCGACGAGCACCGGGATGCCGCGCGCGAGCAGCGCCCGCGCCGTCTCGAGGTGCGCCTCGGTCGGCACGGCAATCGTGGCGGCGTCGACGCGGCCGAAGAGATCGGACACGCCGGCGAACGCCTCCGCGCCGCACGCGGCCGCGACCTCCGCCGCCCGCTCGGCCTTCCGGTCGACGACGCCCACGAGGGCGGCGCCCGGCAGGCTCGACAGGATCCGGGCGTGGTGCCGGCCCAGGTGGCCCACGCCGACGACCGCGACGCGGAGCGGGGTCGGGCCGGTCATGGGGCGTCCGTCCCCGCCGGCCGGGCGGGCCGCCCGACGACGGCGATGCCGGCCCGGTCGGCCGCCGCGGCGAACGCGGGGCGATCGAACACCAGCGTCCGGCCGGCGTCCACCGCCAGCGCCGTCGCGCCGGCCGCGCGCATCGCCTCGAGGGTGGGCAGGCCCACGACCGGCACGTCGAACCGCATGTCCTGGGCGGGCTTGGCCACCTTGACGACGCGCGTCCCGGGGCCGGCCAGCCGGCCGGCGCGCTCGATGACCGCGTCGGTCCCCTCCATCGCCTCGACGGCGACCACCGCGAGGTCCTTGACGACGATCGTCTGGCCGATGTCGAGGCCCGCCACGTGGTCGGCCACGCGCCAGCCGAACTCGAGGTCGGCGCGCTCCTCCGCCGTCGGCGCCCGCGCGGCGATCGGGCCCTCCGCCGCGAGCAGCGGCGCGAGGAACGCGGTCGAGTCGAGCAGCTCGATGCCGTGGTCCCGCATCACGCCGGCGACGGCCGAGATGAGCGCGTCGGTGTTCTTCGCGCGCAGGCGGAGCAGCGCCGACAGCAGGAGCCGGTCGGGGACGATGCCCGAGAAGATCTTGACGTGCTTGACCTGGCCGGCCATCACGGCGCGCGTCGCGCCGGCTCGCCGCAGCGTGTCGATGCACCGCCCCAGCTGGCCGAGCGACACCCAGGCGATCTCGGCCGCGGGCTCGCGCGCCGCCGCCGCGTTCAGCTCGGGCGACGCCTCCTCCTCGATCGCGACGATGGTGACGTCGTGGCCGAGGCGGCGGGCGGCGTCGAGCACGAGGAACGGGAACTGGCCGTTGCCGGCAATCAGGCCGATTCGCATCGCGGTTGGGCTCGTCCCGCCCGGCGGGCTAGTCGTCCACCGCCGGCTCGTCCGCCCGATGGGTGGGCCGGCGCAGCAGCACGCCCCGGTGCGACGTCCGGATGAACTCGACCAGGTGCTCGACCTCCGGGCAGGCCAGCGACGGGTCGGCCTCGATCCGGCCGAGGGCCATGGTGGTGTTCAGCTTCGAGACGAGCAGGTACCGGTAGGCGCGCCTCAGCTTCGCGATCGTCTCGGGCGACAGGCCGTGGCGCTCGAGGCCGATGGTGTTGAGGCCGTAGATGCGGGCGCGGTTGCCGACCGTCTTCGCGAACGGCATCGCGTCGCGCGTCACGACCGAGTACCCGCCGATGAAGGCGTGGCGGCCGACGCGGCAGAACTGGTGGACGCCCGAGAAGGCGCTGATGTTGGCGAAGTCCCCGACGTGCACGTGGCCGCCGAGCGTGGCGGCGTTGCCGAGGATCGTGTCGCTCCCGACCGAGCAGTCGTGCGCGACGTGCGCGTACGCCATCAGCAGGTTGTCGTCGCCGATGCGCGTCACGCCGCCGCCCTCGGCGGTCCCGCGGTGGATGGTGACGAACTCGCGGATGCTGTTCCGGCTCCCCACCTCGACGCGCGTCGGCTGGCCGGCGTACTTGAGGTGCTGCGGGGCGAGGCCGATCGAGACGAACGGCGCGATGTCGTTGTCGTCGCCGATCTCGGTCCGGCCGTCGATGACCGTGGAGGCCCCGATACGGCAGCGCCGGCCGATGCGGACGTCGGGGCCGATGACGGCGTGCGGCCCGATCGTCGTTCCCTCGCCGAGGACGGCGCCGGGGCTGACGACCGCCGTCGGGGCGATCGACACCGGGTCGGGCTCGACGGCGAGCAGCAGGTCGGCCTCGGCCACCAGCTGTTCGCCCGAGCGGACCTCGCCGTGCACCAGCGTGACCGGCCCGCGCACCCGGAGCCGCGCCACCTCGATCCGGATGCGGTCGCCCGGCACCACCTGCCGCCTGAACTTCGCGTCGTTGATCCCGCGCAGCCGGACGCGCGAGCCCGCGCGCAGGCCGTCCCGGTGCAGCAGCAGGCAGGCCGAGGCCTGCAGCAGCGTCTCGATCATGAGGACGCCGGGCAGGAGGGGCGCGCCGGGGAAATGGCCCTGGAAGAAGTCCTCGTCGACCGCGACGTTCTTCACGGCGACGAGCCGCTCGTCGGGCACGTGCTCGACGACGGCGTCGACCAGGCGCGAGGGGAATCGGCAGCGGAGCCGGTCGACGAGCAGCGGAATGGTGTCGGCGTGCACGAGTCTCGTCACCCTCAATCGGCCGGAACGGCTCAACGCGATCAGCATGGCGGTGCTGGAGGGTCTCGATGCGGCGCTCGCGGGCGCGATGGCCTCGCCCGATGTGGGTTCGGTGC
>JAJXZZ010000288.1 GCA_021779795.1 Acidobacteriota bacterium
GACATGCTGCATGCCGTGAAAGCCTTCAGGTCCGCCCATCGCGGAAAAATTCAGGAAGAAGCTGCGCACCATCTCGCCGAAGCCGAGCGTCGCCATGGCGAGATAAATGCCTTTCAGCCGCAGCGCCGGAAAGCCGACGATGACCCCGATGATCCCGGCGCGATGGACCGCGCCAGCCAGGCGGATGACGCCGTCTCCCGCGAGGCAGAGTGGAACCGCGCGCTCCGCGCCTCCCCGCTCGCCCTGCGCATGGCGGCCGAGGCCGGCCTCGACATGGGCGCGCTCCAGGGCTCCGGCCCGCAGGGCCGCGTGATCAAGCGCGACATCGAAGCCGCCCTCGCCCGCGCGCGCGAGGCGACGCCCGCCCCGGCAGCCGCGCCGGCCGGCGACACGCAAGACGTCGAGCTGTCGTCGATGCGGCGGACGATCGCCAAGCGCCTGGTGCAGAGCAAGGCGCCGGTGCCCCACTTCTACCTGACCGTGGACGTGGCGGTCGATCGCCTCTGGGACGCCTACCGCGCGCTCAGGGAGGAGAGCTACCCGATCACCCTCAACGACGTCATCGTCAAGGCGACGGCGTCCGCCCTCAGGCGCCATCCCGAGATCAACGCGTCGTTCGGCGGCGACCGCGTGCGGTTCTTCTCGCGCGTCCACATCGGCCTGGCCGTCGCGATCGAGGACGGCCTCATCACGCCGGTCATCCGCGACGCCGACACCAAGTCGCTGGCCGAGATTGCCGCCGAGGCGAGGACGCTCGCCGACCGCGCGCGGAGCCGCCGCCTGCAGCCGAACGAGTACACCGGCGCCACCTTCTCGATCTCGAACCTCGGCATGATGGGCATCGAGGAGTTCTCGGCCATCATCAACCCGCCGGAGGCGGCGATCCTGGCCGTCGGCGCGGTGCGCGAGGTGCCGGTGGTCGAGGGGGGCCAGGTGAAGCCGGGCCGGCGCATGAAGCTGACGCTGTCGGTGGATCACCGCGTGGCCGACGGCGCGCAGGGCGCCCGCTTCCTCGGCACCCTGAAGCGGATGCTGGAGAACCCGCTGCTGATCGGCTAGGCCTCCCCGCGCGAAAACCGCTCCGCCCCCTCGAGCTCAGTGCACCGTGTGCGCGGCGATGCGCGCCGGCACCGGGTGCACCAGGTTCACGAAGTCGGTGAACCGCACGCGCATCGCGTCCACGTGCGTGCCGGCATGGAACGTGATCTCCGGGTCGCGCGTCAGCGTCTCGTCCACGAAGACCGCCTGGCCGTAGAGCGGTCCGAACGGGGCGACGGCGCCGGTTTCGCAGCCCGGGTAGAGGCCGGTCATCTCCTCCTCGGTCGCCAGCCTGAGCGTCCGCGCGCCGGCCGCCGCGCGCAGCGCCTCGAGGTCCACCCGCGTCTGCGCGGGCAGCAGCGCCATCACCGGCTTGCCGTCGGCCATGCAGACGACCGTCTTGGCCCAATCGCGGCCGCGGACGTGCGTGACGGCAGCCTCTTCCTGCGCGGTGAATGCGGGCCTGTGGGGGATGGCCGTGAAGGCGACGCCCTGGGATTCGACGAACTGGCGGATGGCGGTCGGGATAGCCATGACGCACCTCGTCTCTTGGGGGGCTCAAGGCTTATCTTGGACCCTCCGCCGCCGTTGTCAAGAGGCGCCACTCCGCCAGCGTCCGCACGGCCACGTCCGGGCGGTCGGTGATGACGGCGTTGACGCCCCAGCCGAGCAACCGCCGGATGTCGTCGGCCCCGTCCACGATCCACACCTGCACCGGCACGCCGGCCGCGCGCGCCGCCCGCACGAACCGGGGCGTGACGACGCGCACCCCTTCGCCGCCTTCGGGGACCTGCAGGACGCGGTAGCGCCGCCACGGCGGGAACAGGCCGAGCCGGGCCCAGGCCATCGCGTGCAGCACCTCGCGCCTGGACCCGCTGGTCGCCACCCCGGGCGCCAGGCGGCGCGCGTGCCGCAGCACGTCCGACCGGAACGATCCCAGGCAGACGCGGTCCAGCGCGCCCGCTTCGCGGACGGCCGCCACGGCGGCCTCGGCCATCTCGGGCGTGTCGTCCTTCATCTCGACGATGAGCGGGCAGCGGGGATAGCGGGCCAGCACCTCGCGCAGCGTGGGCACGCCGATGCCGAGGCCGCGGAACGGGTGCGAGCCGTCCTCGGCGGTGAACTGGTAGCCGGCGTCCGCGCGGCCGATCTCGGCCGCCGTCATCCCGGAGATCGCGCCAGTCCGGTCCGTCGTCCGGTCGAGCCGCGCATCGTGGCAGACCACCGCCTCGCCGTCGCGCGACAGCCGCACGTCGAACTCGAGGCCGTCCACGCCCTCGGCGACGGCGCGGTCGAACGCGGCCAGCGTGTTCTCGGGGGCGAGGCGGCTGCCGCCGCGGTGTCCGAACACGAGCGGGCGTCCGTCCGGGATCCAGGCCATCCCGCCCATCATACCGGCTCGGCCCCGGATCCGAGCGTCGCCAGCGCGGCCCGCGCCGCGGCCATCCGTCCCGGCTCGCGCACTCTTCGCGCACGCCACAGCAGGTTGTGCGGCGTGACCGTCGCCCCGACGAACTCCACGACCTCGGTCTCGTAGCCCGCGGCCTCGAGCCGCCACGTCCGTTCGGCGTCCACCATCGCCTGGATGAAACGCCGCCGCACGGGCGCGTGGCGCGGGATGCCCGACGCCGCCGCCCTCGCCTCGGCGCGCCTCGCCGCCTCGACCGCGCGGCTCGTGCAGCAGGGCACGAGCAGGATCTCGCGCGCCGCCGCGGCCACCGCCCGGTCGCCGATCTCGTCGGCGGCCGCGCCGCAGGCGTGCAGCGCCGTCACGATGGCCGGCCGGTCGGGCCAGGCCGAACCCTCCGACACCTCCGCCTGGCGGCAGGCGATCGGGATCGACGTGCCGAGCCGCTCGACGGCGCGGCGGCTGGCCTCGACGCGCGCCGGCTCGCGTTCGAGCGTGACCACGGCCGCATCCATCCCGGCCGGCTCGAACACGAGCTTGGCGGCCAGCAGGCCGACGTACGACTTGCCCGCCGCGGCATCGACGAGCAGCAGCCTCGACCGTCGCGACCAGCGCGCCGCGGCCCGCGCGACCTCGTCGAGCATGGCCGCCACCTCGCGGGCCTTGCGCCGGTCCTCGTCGCGCAGTCCCGCCCCCTCGGCGGCAACGTAGAGACGGTCGAGCCACAGCTCGACATCGTGGGGAGACATGGGATGCCATCATAAACCGGCTGTCGGCGGTCGGCGGTCGGCTGTCGGCGGTCGGCGGTCGGCTGTCGGCCGGCTGTAGGCGGCTTGCCCTGAGCGAGCGCCGCGAGTCGCCCCTCGACTCGCCGTTTCCGACTTCTCATCGTCACTCTCGACTTCTCATCGTCACTCTCGACTTCTCGTCGTCAATTTCGACTTCTCGTCGTTAGATCCGACTCCTCATTTTCAGCTCCGACTATTGTGGTCGCCATTCCCAGCCACATTGCCTATTGCCCGCTCGACCGTCGCAGCGGCCCATCCGCTGGAATGTTCGATTCCTGGCCCAATTCCGGAGGATAGAATCCATTGGATTCGTCACGTGGTAACAGGCGAATCTTGACCTGCGCCGCCCCGGGAACTTGCGGGGGCGCCAAGGAGAAGTGATGCACCGTCCGATCAAGTACGTCGAGAAGGGACTGGCGCTGACGGCCAACGGGCTCTGGAGCGTGTTCCAGCTCGCGTATCGCATCAAGCAGAACCCGTCGTTCGCGCCCAAGTGGTCCGACCAGCCGCTGCTCAAGTCCTACGAGAAGACGAAGCCCACGCTGGGCTGGCCGCGCGAGACCGACTCGCTCTGCCCGGTCTGCACGCGGGAAGCGCGGCAGGAGATCGTGGACGGCAGGAAGGACGTGTCGGTCCTGCTGAAGGAGAAGGTGGGCGAGATCAAGGCCACCATCCTCGAGCGCGACGGCAAGGTCATGATGGTGAAGGACTGCCCGATCCACGGCCACTTCGAGGACGTGCTCTCGACCGACCCGGCCTTCTACCGCCACCTCGAGGAGGCGTTCCCCGGCCGCGACATTCGGGCGCACAACGACGCCACGCTGCACAACCACGGCAGCAGCACGGTCCTGCACGGCCGCGGCGCGGTCCTGACGGTGGACCTCACCAACCGCTGCAACATGATGTGCGACCCCTGCTTCACCGACGCCAACCAGGTGGGGTTCGTGCACGAGATCGGCTGGGAGGAGATCAAGACCATCCTCGACAACGCGATCACCGTCAAGCCGAAGCGGCAGATGTCGGTGCAGTTCTCGGGCGGCGAGCCGACGCTCTCGCCCCACTTCCTCGACGCCGTCGCCTACTGCAAGAAGGTCGGCTACAACAGCGTGCAGGCGGCGACCAACGGCATCGAGTTCGCCCGGAGCCCCGAGTTCTGCCGGAAGGCGGCCGAGGCCGGCCTGCGCTACGTCTACCTGCAGTTCGACGGGATCGGCAACGCGCCCAACTCGCACCGCCACGTCGGCAACCTG
>JAJXZZ010000289.1 GCA_021779795.1 Acidobacteriota bacterium
CCGTAGCTGATCTTGTTGCGGCCGGCGCCGACCTGGAACATCGGGTGGAAGGCGTAGTTGATCCACGCGTCGTGGAGGTTCACGGCCGACGACGGCTCGAGCTGCACGTGCAGCAGGTAGGTGAGCTTGGGGCTGTAGGCATGGCCGTCGAACCAGATGCGGGCGCGCCGCATGAAGAAGTTGGAATAGTCCTGGCTGTTCCCGCTCACCTCGTGGTCGTACTTCATGTAGGTGTACCGGAACTGCACCGCGCCCATGATGCGCAGCGAGAACCGGTTGTCCTGGGTCGTGAAGCGGAACCCCTGGCCGTAGCTGTTCTTGGTGAGCGCGTTCGGGCTCACCTTGGTCGTCGGCGACGCCGGCGCCTGGGCCTTCGGGTCGGCCGGGGCCAGCGTCACGGCCGCCTTCGCCGCGTCGTCCGCGCTGGCCGCCGGCTGCGGAGTCGTGGGCTGGCCGGGCACGGTCGCATGCGCGCCGGCCGGGTCGGTCGGGACCGGGGTGGCCTGCGCGGACACCGGCCCAACCGCTAGCGCGAGCAGGGCCGCGCCGGCTGCAATGAACATCGCCTTGCGCATCTGCAGTCCTCCTGCGGTGGTCCATCGAGTTCGCCGCGCCCGTGTCGGGACGCGCCCCGCCGGCCACCGCCTTGCCGGCGAAGATGTATCAGGAGAGAGAAATGAGGCTCGGTGCCGGGGAGCAACGGCCTCTGGAGGGAATGCAATCGATGTGCCCGCCGAGCTGCCCGGCGCATGCCGGCAAATGGCGGTGTTTCAACGAGATAGGCAGGCTGGCCGCGCGAGGTCCATCGCGCCGTCACGCCAGGGTAACTGCGCCGATCCTGACGCTACCCGAACGAAGCGCGCCATCAGGCGTCCACTTCGATCGCGTAGTTCCGCATCTTTTCCCAGAGTGTCTTGCGCGTGACGCCCAGCAGGTCTGCCGCGTCGGCGCGCCGGCCGTGCGTGGCCGCGAGCGCGATCCGGATGGCCTCGATCTCCGCGCGGGCGACAGCCTGCTGGAGCGTGGCCGGGTCCCTGGGCCCCGTCTCGGAAGCCTGCTGCGGGACGGGACGGTCCACGCCGAGGCCCGCCGGCAGGTCGTCGGGCGCCACCCGGCTGCCGCGGCTGAGCAGCACCGCCCGCTCGACGGCGTTGCGAAGCTCGCGCACGTTGCCCGGCCACGCGTGGTTCATCAGGACCTCGAGCGCCGCGTCGGTGAATCCCTCGAGGCTCTTGCCCTTCGCCTGGCTGAACTCGCGGAGGAACGCGTTGGCCAGCAGGTCGATGTCCTCCCGGCGCTCCCGGAGCGGGGGGATGTAGATCGTCACCGTGTTGAGCCGGAAGAACAGGTCCTCGCGGAACGTCCCCTTGGCGATCTCCTCGCGGAGCGGCCTGAGCGACGCGGCCACGATGCGGACGTCGATCGTCACCGGCCGGTTCGAGCCGAGGCGCTCGATCTGCCGTTCCTGCAGCACGCGGAGGAGCTTGACCTGGAAGTTGGGCGGCAGGTCGCCGATCTCGTCGAGCAGCAGCGTGCCCCCGTGCGCCGCCTCGAACCGCCCGACCCGCCGCTGCAGGGCCCCGGTGAAGGCCCCCTTCTCGTAGCCGAACAGCTCCGACTCGATCAGCGATTCGGGCAGCGAGGCGCAGCTCACGCGCACGTAGGGCTGGGCGCGGCGGCGCGAGTTGTAGTGGAGCGCCGAGGCCACCATCTCCTTGCCGGTGCCGCTCTCGCCCTCGACGAGGACGGTGGCGTCGGAATCGGCCACCTGGCGGATCAGGTCGAAGACCTCGCGGATCGCCTTCGACCGGCCGATCATCTTCGAGAACGAGTAGCGCTCCTCGAGCTGCTCCTGCAGCCGCTCGTTCTGTTCGCGCAGCACGCGCATCGAGCAGACGTTGTCGAGGCGGACCAGCAGCTGGGCCATCGAGAAGGGCTTGGCCACGAAGTCGGCCGCGCCCTCGCGCATCGCCTCCACCGCGCGGTCCACCGACCCGTGGGCGGTCATGATCACGACGACGGTGTCCGGCTTGATCGCCTTCACGCGCCGCAGCAGGTCCACCCCGGACATCCGGGGCATCACCAGGTCGGCGAGCACCACCTCGGGCAGGTGGGCGCGGAACGAGGCGAGCGCCTGCTCGCCGTCCGAGGCGACCTCCACGCCCCACCCTTCCTTGCGGAGGGCGTCCGACAGGCTGACGCGCAGCAGCGGCTCGTCCTCGGCGATCAGGAGCCGGCGTCCGCATACGGTCATCTCATCTCTCCTTCGCGGGGTCTGGCGGCACGGCGCGCGCGGGCAGGGTCACGCGGAACACGGAGCCCTGGCCGGGCCGGCTGTCCACGTCGATGCGCCCGCCGTGCGCGACGACGATGCTGTCGCTGACCGCGAGCCCGAGGCCGGTCCCCTCGCCGACCGGGCGCGTGGTGAAGAACGGGTCGAAGATCCGGGGCCGGATGTCGTCGGGGATCCCGGTCCCCGTGTCGCGGACCTCGGTGACGACCCGGCCGTCCCGGCGCCGCGTGCGGAGCGTCAGCGTGCCGCCGTTCGGCATCGCCTGCAGCCCGTTGAGGACCAGGTTCAGGAACAGCTGCTCGATCTGGAAGTGGTCGCCCAGGATCGTGGGGTCGTCCGGGTCGAGGTCGAGCCTCAGCTCCACGCCGTCGCGCCGGAGCTGGTACTCGACCAGCTCGCCGACGTGCAGGAGGCAGTGGTTGACCGAGGTGGGCTCGGCCCGGAGATCCCGGCGGCGCGAGAAGTCGAGCAGGTTCGCGACGGTGCGCTCGATTCTCCGCAGGCCGTCGTGGATGAGGACCAGGTAGCGATCCCGCATGTTCCGGTCCTCGGGATCGGCCCGCATGTTCTCGATGCACGCGAGGATGCCGCCGAGCGGGTTGTTGACCTCGTGCGCGACGCCCGCCGCCAGCGTGCCGAGCGCGGCCATCTTCTCGGTGTGCGCCAGCTGGGTCTGGCCGGCCTTGTCGCGCTCGCGGGCCGCCTCCAGCTCGTCCATCATCCAGTTGAACGCCTGCCCCAGCTCCCCCACCTCGTCGTGGGAGCGGGTCGCGGCGCGCACCGAGAGGTCCCCCTCCCCCGCCCGCTTCATCGTCTGGTGCATCCGGAGGATCGGGCGGATCAGCGACTCGACGTACAGCGCGGTCAGGATCGAGTTGGCCAGCATCAGGAGCAGCGCCATCACGACCAGGCGCCGCGTCAGCGAGGTCAGCTCCCGCTCGATCGGCGTGAGCGAGTACCCGAGCGCCACCGATCCCCAGAACTTGGTGGAGATGTGGAGCGGCACGCGCACCTCGAGCAGGCGGTCGCCGTTCTCGGTCACCTCGCTGACGACCGCCCCTTTCCGGATCGAATCGGGGCCGAGCGCCCGCGCGAAGCGGTGCCCGAGCAGCCGCCACTGGTTCGAGTGGGTGACGATCCCGGCCGGGTTGGCGACGACGACGTAGCGCAGGCGCTCGGGATCCTGCTGGAGGATCTCCGAGATGTAGTTCTCGGTCAGCCCGGTCTCGGCGACCAGGCCGAGGTCCTCGTACATCAGCGCGTCGGTGATCGGGCTCGCCAGCGCCCCGGCGAGGCCCCGCGCGGAGCGTTCCGCCGACTCGTACTGCCGCGCGCGGTCGTGCAGCGCGACCAGCAGGGTCGCCACGGTCATCGTCACGGCGATGACCGTGTTCGAGTAGAGGAAGAACTTCGCCCGCAGGCCCAGCTTCAGCACGTCACCGCCCCGGGCTGCAGGTCAGGTTGCCGGCCGGGGCCGTCAGCGCCCTCGGGCCGAACAGCCGCCGCGCGAACTCGGCCACCGGCCGGTAGTCGGCGGGCGACACCTCGGCGAACCCGCCCGACAGCTCGACGTCCCAGCCGGCGATCTCGCGCGCCGCCCGGGGGTCGCGGCGCGGCAGCGCGACGAGCGCGTCGACGAGCGCCGCTCTCATCCCCTTGGGCACGTCCAGGCCGAGGACGAGCGGGAAGTTGGTGATCGGCTCGGACTCGGCGAGCACGCGCAGGCCCTTGCCCTCGAGCTGGTCGCCCACGAGGTCGCGGACGCCGCACGCCGCCACGTCGCCCGTCAGCACCGCGAGGGCGGCGCGTTCGTGGTGCGCGTAGTACTCGCACTGGACGTCGCGGCCGGGCTCGAGGCCGGCCTCCTTCAGCATGAGGCGGGGCATGAGGTGCCCCGACGTGGACAGGACCGCGCCGAACCCGAACCGCTTCCCGCGCAGGTCGGCGAGCGTGCGGATCCGGCTGTCCTCGCGCACCATGATGTAGCTCGTGTAGGTGGCCCGCCCCTCGCTGTTCAGCCGCACGACCGGATCGACGTGACACTGCTCGTGCGCGCGGAGATAGGAGAACGGCCCGAGGTAGGCCAGCTGCGTGCGCCCCTCGCACAGCCGGTCCACCGTCTCGCGGTACGACCCGCTCAGGTCCAGCTCGAAGCGCCAGGGCGTGTGGGCGCTCAGGTAGTCCACG
>JAJXZZ010000290.1:0-1598 GCA_021779795.1 Acidobacteriota bacterium
GGCGTCTTCACGGTGAACGGGTTCAGCTTCTTCGGCTCGGGCAGCAACCGGGCCATGATGTTCATACGCCTGAAGCCCTTCGACCAGCGGCCGGGGGAAGAGCACTCGGCGATGGCCGTCATCCAGCGGCTCTACGGGAAGTTCGGCGGCGTGACGGGCGCGGTGGTCATGCCGTTCCTGCCGCCGCCCATCCAGGGGATCGGCCGGTTCGGCGGGTTCCAGTTCGAAGTGCTCGACGAGAGCAACGGCCCGATCGAGAACCTGGCCGCTGCGACCAGCGCGCTGACCGCGGCCGGGAACAGGACGCCGGGGCTCGCCGGTCTGCTCAACACGTTCACCGTGGACGACCCGCAGCTCACCGTGACCGTGGACCGCGAGAAGCTCCAGGCCCTCGGCCTGAAGTTCGGCGACGTGGCCGGCACGCTGCAGACGCTGATGGGGTCGAACTACGTGAACGACTTCGACTTCAACAACCGCTCCTACCGCGTCTACGTCCAGGCCGACCGCGACTTCCGCAGCGCGCCGCGGGACATCGGCCGCTACTACGTCCGGACGCCCGGCGCGCAGATGGTGCGCCTCGACTCGGTCGTGAACGTGAAGCTCGGGTCGGCGCCGCAGGTCATCAACCACTTCAACCTGTTCCGGTCCACCGAGATCAACGGCCATGCCGCGCCCGGCTACAGCTCCGGGCAGGCGCTCCAGCTGATGCAGGACCTCGCCACCCGGACGCTGCCGCGCGGGATGACGTACGCCTGGGCCGGGCTGTCGCTCGAGGAGATCCAGTCGGGCGGCCAGGCCGCCCTGATCTTCGGCCTCGGCCTCCTGCTCGTCTACCTGACGCTGGCCGGCCAGTACGAGAGCTTCGTGCTGCCGTTCATCATCCTGCTGTCGGTCCCGCTGGCGGTCCTCGGCGCGCTCGGCGCGCAGTGGCTGCGAGGCCTCATCAACGACGTCTACTGCCAGATCGGGCTCGTCATGCTGATCGGGCTCTCGGCCAAGAACGGGATCCTCGTCGTCGAGTTCGCCGAGCAGCTCCGCGAGCGCGGCCTGAGCATCCCCGAGGCGGCGATCGAGGCGGCCCGGATCCGGCTGCGGCCGATCCTGATGACCTCGTTCGCGTTCATCCTCGGCGTGATGCCGCTGGTGTTCGCGACCGGCGCCGGCCGCGCGTCGCGCCACTCGGTCGGCACGTCGGTGGCCGGCGGCATGCTGTTCTCGACCATGCTGAACATCGTCATCATCCCGGTGCTCTACGTCGTCGTGCGCAGCATCGGCGGCGGGGGCGGCAGCCGGTCGGCCACGCGGGCCGGGGCCGGCGCCGGCGGGGGAGGCCATGATGCGTAGGTCCGCATCGGCGTGGCGATGCGGCCTCGCGGCCGCCGCGCTGCTGGCGCTGCCGGGCACGGCGGCCGCCCAGGCGGCGGCCGGCCAGCCGGTCCTGCGCGTCACGTTCGACCAGGCCGTCAGGATGGCCATCGAACGCAACCCGTCGGTCGCCCAGGCGGCGCAGGGCATCCTGCAGGCGCAGGCGCTGCTGAACGAGATGACGGCGCTGGCCAGGCCGACCGTGGCAGGGGCCGTGACGGCCACGTTCCTGG
>JAJXZZ010000290.1:1608-4478 GCA_021779795.1 Acidobacteriota bacterium
GACGTCGATCAACGGCGTCACGGCGACCGCGCGCAACCAGCTGTCGGGGACGGTGGCGCTCTCGGTCCCGCTCATCGTCCCCGTGCAGTGGGCGCTGCGCGTCCAGGCGGCCGACTCCGAGCGCGTGGCCCGGCTGGCCGCGTCCGACATGCGCAAGCAGGTCGCGGTCTCCACGGCGCAGGCATGCCTGGCGATCGTCGCCCTGCGCGAGCTGCTCGGCGCGGACGTGCGCTCGCGCGACGTGGCCCGGGCGCACTACGAGTACGCGAAGCAGCTCAGGGTGGCGGGGGCGGGCAGCCGCTTGAACGAGGTCCGCGCCCAGCAGGCGGTGTCGGCCGACGCCGCCCTGGTCGAGTCGTCACAGGCCGATCTCTACAAGGCGCAGGAGGCGCTCGGCGTGCTGCTGGCCGCCGACGGGCCCGCCGACCTCGTGGACGAGCCGGTGCTGGAGGTCCCGTCGTCGCTCGACGCCGCCATCGCCTCGATGGCGTCGATGCGCACCGACCTGCTGCTCCTCGCGGGCCGCGAGAAGGCGCTCGCCCGGATCGTGAGCGACAGCTGGAAGGACTGGCTGCCGTCGGTGAACGGCCTCTTCACGCCCGAGATCGACGAGCCGCAGACGCTCTTCCAGCGGCGGTTCAGCTGGCGGGCCCAGGTCGTGGCGACGGTGCCGATCTTCGATTCGGGGTACCGGAAGGCGGTGAAGGCCGGCCGGCAGTCGGACCTCGAGACGGCGCGAATCGCGCAGAACGCGGCCGCCAGGCAGGCGTTCTCGGACGTGCGGACGGCGCGCGACGCGCTGCAGGCGGCCGAGCGCGCGCTCGGTTTCGCCCGCGACGCGGCCGAGCAGGCACGCCAGGTCGTGGAGATCGTGAACGTGTCGTTCCGCGTGGGGGCCTCGACCAACATCGAGGTCATCGACGCCCAGCGCGTGGCGCGCGACGCCGACACGTCCGTCGCGCTCGCCGAGCACGACGTGCGGCAGGCAAAGCTCAACCTGCTGGTCGCGCTCGGCTTGTTTCCCAGGTAACCGGTGGCGGCGGATCGAGCGCGGGAGGACCTTCAGGCAGGCCGCTGCAGCGGCGCCGGGCGATCGGCCGTGGCCGGTGACGTGGCGGCGGGCTGAATCTCGGCCAGCGGCGCGGCCGATGCGGCCTGGAGCGGCGCAGGCGGCACGGAAGCCGGCGCGGCCGGCGCCGCCTGTCGCTTGCGGGGCGACGGCTTCCGGGCCCGCCGCTTGAGCAGGGTGACGACCTCGACGATCATCTGCCGCGGAATGAAGCTCAGGCCCCGCAGGTTCTGGTCATCCCCCTCTTCGCTGGCCAGCGTGACGCCCTGCTCGTCGTCAACGAGCAGCAGGCCATAGGTCGTGTAGCGCGCGGGCTTGTGGAACTGCGTGCGAACCTCGTTGAGGTCGTACTCCACGACCGCGGTGGCCTTGGCGTCATCCCAGACGACGGCGACGAGCGGATGGGCCGAACCCTTCACAGCAACTCCCCTGGGCGCCGATGAACCCCGCGGCAGCCCTCGTCCGCACTCTACCACGCTTTCTGCCGGCTCACCACGCGGGGGCATCGTCTCGGGCCTTGCGCGCTTTGGCTATCTCAAGGTGTGTCAATAGGTTGTGGGCATTGACCCGTGGATGAATTTGGCGGCCAGCTCGTCCGTTCGACCATTCCGTGGGCGTGATCGACCTGGTAGCCCGCACCGCCGTATCTCGTTCAGGGGCCGGCGCTCTTCTGGAGCCAGACCGGCAGGCGGGCGCAGAGCTGCCCGTTGCCGAGGCCGCGGCTGGCGTCGCCGGTCGGAAGTTCGAGCATCGGGAAGACGCCGACCTGCGGACGCCGGGCGGTCTCGCGGACGAAACGGTACTTCGCGCCAACCTCGGCGTCGCCGACGCCGAAGGCGTCGCCGGGCGTCACGTAAGCGCCCCGGACCACGACGTGGAACTGCAGGTTCGGCGCGGCTCGCTACGCCCCCTTGCGGATGTAGACGCAGAACCCGTCCGCCCGGACGCAGGGGCCGTAATCCCGCTCGACGAACGACCGCAGGGGCGGGAAGCGGCCCAGCGTGAACCGGGAATCCTCGGGCGTGTCGTCGATGATGAGCTTGGGCGGACTGGCGCGCAAGTCCGACATCAGGATCGGCCACAGCTCGTGGACCTCCGCCGGCCGCGCCGAGTCGGCCGTGGCCGTCGGCAGCCGATTCCGCGTCCCGTACATCCGCCCCACGAGGAAGTCGTTCGAGAGGAACCGCGTCGCGTACGTCCGGTCGAGGCCGAACAGCAGGTGCGTCTTCGTGGTCCAGACGAAAATCCGGTCGGCCCTGGTCGTGTGCGCCCGGACGATGCGCGCGAGGTCGGGGTAGCGGGGCTCGGGCGGCCGGGTGACGAAGTAGGCCAGGTTGACCATGAAGAAGGCGGCGACCTGGAGCGAGAGGAACGCGACGGCGTGGCGCTCGTACCGGCGCAGGGCGCGGCCGAACGTGGTGCGCGGCGCGGGCGCATCGCCGATGCGCGACAGGTGCGCGGCGGCGAGCAGCGCCAGCGGCGGCAGCGCGGCGATCAGGTAGTGGCCGAAGAACCGGCTGCCGATGGCGAAGGTCCCGAGCGAGATCGCCAGGTACAGCAGCAGGAACGCATCCGGCGCCGGGACCCGGCGCCGCCGGACGGCGTCAGCCGCCCCGGCGCCGGCCGGGATCAGGAGCTGGAGGACGGTCAGGAGGCCGGCCACGACCAGCAGCGCCGCCGTCGGCCAATAGGGGGTGGCGCCGCGGAGATAGAAGAAGTCGTATTCCGGCAGGAGCAGCAGGTCCCGGATGGCGCCGATCGACAGGTAGTAGCCGACCAAGACGGCGATTGGCGCGAGGAA
>JAJXZZ010000291.1 GCA_021779795.1 Acidobacteriota bacterium
CGCGCGCGCCGGCCTGCGGGCGGCGTCGGTCGGCGCGTCCTACGCCGAGATCACGGCGCCGTTCGACGGCGTGGTGGCCGAGAAGAAGACCGAGGTCGGCAACATGGCGACGCCCGGAGCGCCCCTGCTGGTCGTCGAGGACACGCGGGCGTTCCGGCTCGAGGTGAGGCTCGACGAGGCGCGCGTCGCCAGCCTCGACCGCACCAGGCCGGTCGGCGTGCGGATCGACTCGGCGGCGCCCGACGCGAACGCGGTCTCCGCCCAGCAGGGCCGGATCGCCGAGGTCGAGCGCGCCATCGACCCGTCGTCGCACGCGTTCCTGGTGAAGATCGACCTGCCGCAGGACGCGGGGCTGCGGTCGGGCATGTACGGCCGGGCCCGGTTCCCCGGCGCCGCCCGCGAGGCGATCCGCGTGCCGGCGTCGGCCGTCGTCCGCCGGGGGCAGATCACGTCCGTGTTCGTCGTCGGCAAGGACAACCGCGCCCACGTGCGGCTGGTCCAGACGGGGCTGACGGTGGACGGGCGCACGCAGATCGACGCCGGCCTCGAGCCGGGCGAGGCCGTCGTCGTCGAGCCGCCCGACTCGCTGGTCGACGGCAACCCCGTCCGCGCCGTCGCGCGGTCCGCGAGCGCCGACGGCCTGCCGTCGCCGGCCGGGGAGGTCGGCCGATGAGCACCCGCTCCTACGGGATGGCCGGGCGCCTGGCGTCCGCGTTCATCCAGTCCAAGCTCACCCCGCTCATCGTCCTCGGCTCGCTGGCCCTCGGCGTCCTGGCGATCGTGGCGCTGCCGCGCGAGGAAGAGCCGCAGATCATCGTGCCGATGATCGACGTGTTCGTGCAGATGCCCGGCGCCTCCCCGACCGAGGTGGAACAGCGCGTCACCCGCCCGATGGAGAAGCTGCTCTGGGAGGTGCCCGGCGTGGAGTACATCTACTCGACGTCGAGCCCGGGCATGTCGATGGTGATCGTCCGATTCCGCGTCGGCGAGACGGAGGAGCCGGCGCTCGTCCGCCTGAACCAGAAGCTGGCGTCCCACGACGACATCATCCCGCCGGGGGCGTCGATGCCCCTGGTCAAGCCGCGGTCGATCGACGACGTGCCGATCATGGCGCTCACGCTGTGGAGCCCGCGGTACGGCGACTACGAGCTCCGCCAGCTCGCCGCGCAGTTGCACGACGCGATCAAGGAGGTCCCGAACGTCTCGACGGTCGAGATCATCGGGGGGCGCAAGCGCCAGGTGAGCGTGGAGATCGACCCGGCCCGGCTGGCCTCGTACGGCCTCGACCCGACCGCGGTCTCGCGCGCGCTCCAGATGGCCAACGCGCGGCCCCCGGCCGGCGACGTCGTCAGCGACAACGAGAGCCGCCTGGTGCAGTCGGGCTCGTGGCTCTCGACCGCCGACGCCGTCCGGCAGGTGGTCGTCGGCGCCCGGCAGAACGTGCCCGTCTACGTGTCCGACGTCGCCACGGTCCGCGACGGCGACGCCGAGCCGACCAGCTACGTGTCGTTCGAGGGGAAGGACGGCCGGTCCTACCCCGCCGTGACGCTGGCCATCTCGAAGCGCAAGGGGACCAACGCGATCGAGATCACGCGCAGCGTCGACGCCGAGATCAAGCGCCTGAGCGGGACGCTGATCCCGTCGGACGTCCACGTCACCGTCACGCGGAACTACGGCGAGACGGCCGAGCGCAAGTCGAACGAGCTGCTCTGGCACATGTTCATCGCCGTCTTCTCGGTCTCGCTGCTGATCTGGCTGACGCTTGGCCGCCGCGAGGCGGCCGTCGTGCTGGTCGCCGTGCCGGTGACGCTGGCCCTCACGCTGTTCGTGTTCTACATCTACGGCTACACGCTGAACCGGATCACGCTGTTCGCGCTGATCTTCTCGATAGGCATCCTCGTCGACGACGCGATCGTCGTCGTCGAGAACATCGTGCGCCACTCGAGGCTGGCCGCCAACGCCGACATGCCGTTCACCGCGCTGACCGTGCGCGCGGTGGACGAGGTGGGCAACCCGACGATCCTCGCCACGCTGACCGTCGTGGCGGCCATCCTGCCCATGGCGTTCGTCCGGGGGCTGATGGGGCCCTACATGCGGCCGATCCCGATCGGCGCGACGGCGGCGATGATGTTCTCGCTGCTCATCGCCTTCATCGTGACGCCGTGGACGGCGGCCAAGCTGATGAAGGGGGTCAAGGGGCACGAGAGCCACGGCGAGGACCGCTTCACCGCGGTCTACCGGCGGGTGATGGCGAAGCTCGTGGACAACCCCCGCGTCCGCCTGGCGTACCTGGCCGGCGTCGCGGTGGCGCTCGTCCTCTCGATCGCCCTCGTGCCGCTCGGCCTGGTCAAGGTCAAGATGCTGCCGTTCGACAACAAGGCCGAGTTCCAGGTGATCATCAACATGCCCGAGGGCACGCCCCTCGAGCAGACGGCCCGCGTCGCCGACGAGTTGGCCCGCGTCGCCATCACCCAGCGGTCGGTGACCAACGTGCAGACCTACGTCGGCACCGCGTCGCCCTACAACTTCAACGGCCTCGTCCGGCACTACTTCATGCGGCAGATGCCCTACCAGGCCGACCTGCAGGTGAACCTGGTGTCCAAGGAGGACCGGTCCGAGCAGAGCCACGCCATCGCCAAGCAGGTGCGCGACATGCTCCTGCCCGTGGCCGCGAAATACAGGGCCCGCATCCAGGTGGCCGAGGTGCCGCCCGGCCCGCCCGTGCTGCAGACGCTGGTGGCCGAGATCTACGGCCCCGACGCCGACCGCCGGGTCGCGATCGCGGCCCAGGTCAAGAAGATCTTCCAGCAGACGATGGGCGTGGTCGACACCGACTGGTACGTCGAGCGCGAGCGGCCCAAGGACATGCTGGAGGTGGACCAGGAGAAGGCCGCCGAGGCCGGCATCCCGCCGGCCGCCGTCGCGTCGGTCGTCCGCATGGCGGGCGCCGGCGAGGTGGCCGGCCTGCTGCACGACGACCACGCCCGCGAGGACGTGCCGATCGTGCTGCGCCTGCCGCGCGACCTGCGGTCGAACACCGAGGCCCTGCGGGCGATCCGCCTCGGCGGCGCCGTGTCGATCGGCGAGCTGACGCGGCTGCACCGGACGGTCGAGCCGTACAGCATCTACCACAAGAACCTGCGGCCCGTGACCTACGTCACGGCCGACGTGGCCGGCGCCATCGAGAGCCCGGTCTACGCGATCCTGGCGATGAACCGCGCCATCTCGAACATCAGGCTCCCCGAGCACTACCGGTTCGAGATCTACAACACGCACCAGCCCGACGACACCTCGCGCTACGCGATGAAGTGGGACGGCGAGTGGCACATCACCTACGAGGTCTTCCGCGACCTGGGGATCGCGTTCGCCGCCGTGCTGCTGCTCATCTACATCCTCGTGGTCGGCTGGTTCCAGTCGTTCCTGACGCCGCTCACGATCATGACGGTCATCCCGTTCTCGCTCGTGGGAATCCTGCCGGCGCACGCGCTGCTCGGCGCCTTCTTCACGGCGACGTCCACCATCGGGTTCATCGCCGGCGCGGGCATCGTCGTCCGCAACTCGATCATCCTGGTGGACTTCATCGAGTTGCGCCTGCGGGAGGGCGTGCCGCTCGCCCAGGCGGTCGTCGACGCGGGCACGGTCAGGTTCAGGCCGATCGCCCTCACGGCCGCCGCCGTCATCGTCGGCTCGGCCGTGATCCTGTTCGACCCGATTTTCCAGGGGCTGGCCATCTCGCTGATGGCGGGCGGCATCGCGTCGCTGCTGCTGTCGCCGCTGACCGTGCCCCTGCTCTACTACATGATGAACGAGCGGGCCGCGCGGCGCGGGACGCTCTTGCCCGCTGCCGGGGACCCGGCGGCGCCGGGAGAATAGCGCGATGTGGAACTTCCCCCCGTCGAAGATCCTCGTGCCGGTCGATTTCGGCGAGGCGTCGGGCCGGGCCGTGGCGGTCGCCGCGGCCCTGGCCGGCCGTCTCCACGGCCAGCTGCACCTCCTGCACGCCGAGGTGATGGAGGTCCCGGCCTACTTCACGCACGACCAGGTGCGGGCCCTCGAACACGAGCGGCAGGTGGCGCGCGCCCACGCGCGGGAGTTCCTGCGCGACTTCGGCGTCAAGCACGGGGCCGCGCAGTTCTCCTCCCACATCGAGGAGGGGCTGCCGACGGCCGTCATCGTGGACTCCGCCGCCACCGCGGACCTCGTCGTCATGGGGACGCACGGCCGGCGAGGGCCGGCGCGCTGGTGGATCGGCTCGGTGGCCGAGCGCGTCATCCACCAGTCCCCGGTCCCGGTGCTGGTGGTGCGCGCCGGCGACGAGCGCCTGCCGGCCAACGCCGTCTTCCAGCGCCCGATGGTCCTCGCCTCCTCGCCCGCCGACGACGCCGCGGCGATGCGCGTCGCCGCCGGCCTGGCCGGCGCCTTCGGCGGCGAGGTCGGCGAGGGC
>JAJXZZ010000292.1 GCA_021779795.1 Acidobacteriota bacterium
CTCGGCCGAGCCGAGCGCCTCTTCGGCCTGCCGCGCGAGGCGCGGGACGAGGCGGGTCCTCGCGTCCACGCGCGCGAGCCGCTCGCCGAGCGGCAGGTCATCGCGCACGAGGAGGTAGACGTTCGCGTTCTCGAGGATGGCGGTCCAGTAGAGCGGGTCGCGTTCGGGCCGCCGCAGGACGGAGAGCGAGAGGATCTCGCGGTGCACCTGCGCCCCGAGCGCTTCGGCGTCGAGGCGGTCGTCGAACGACAGGCCGCCCGCCTTCCCGGCCGCGTCGAGCCTCGCGAGCGTCTGCTCGTTGAAGCGCAGCCACTCGGCGCGCCGCGCGGCCGACAGGTCCTCGAGCCGGCGATCGAAGTCGTGCCGGCCGGCCGCGGTGGCGAGGCTCGGGAACGCCTGGAAGTAGCGCTCGAGGTAGGACGACACGATCGGCTGGACACTCGCCGGTTGAGCGGGCGCCGGCCTCGACGCCGCCGCGCCGACGCCGGCGACAGCGGCGAACAGCAGGATGAGTCTCTTCATGGCTCCAGCAGCAGCGTCCGCGCCAGCTCCCAGGCCCGCGCGACGTGGCGCTCCTCGGTCCTCAAATTGCCGACGGCCAGGCGCAGCGTGAAGCGCCCGTTCAGTTTCGTGTGCGACAGGAACACCTCGCCCGTGGCGTTCATCGCGTCGAGCAGCCGCGCGTTGAGCGTCTCGAGCTCCGCCTCGCTCCACTCCCTCCCGCGCGGCTTCGCCCGGAAGCAGACGACGCTGAACGGCACCGGCGCGAGCCGCTCGAAGTCGGGATGGGCATCCACCCAGCCCGCGAAGAGGCGCGCGAGGCGCATGTGTTCGACCAGCCTGGCGCGAATCCCCTCGGCGCCGAAGTAGCGCAGGATCATCCACAGCTTGAGCGCGCGGAACCGCCGCCCGAGCTGCACGCCGGTGTCCATCAGGTTCCTCACCGCCCCGGCCTCGGCGGTCCGCAGGTACTCGGGCGTCAGCGAGAACGCCTGGCGGAGCAGGTCCATCCGCCGGCAGTAGAACGCGCTCAGGTCGAACGGCGTGAACAGCCACTTGTGCGGGTTGACGACCATCGAGTCGGCGCGCTCGACGCCGGCCAGCGCCGACCGGCACTCGGGGACGATGGCCGCCGCACCGCCGTAGGCGCAGTCGACGTGCAGCCAGACGCCCTCGCGCTCGCAGGCGGCGGCGATCTCCTCCACCGGGTCCACGCTCGTCGTCGACGTCGTGCCGACCGTCGCCACGGCCGCCATCGGAACGATGCCCGCGCGGCGGTCCTCCTCCATCGCCTGCGCGAGCAGGTCGGCGCGCATCCGGAACGCCCGGTCGGACGGGATCTTGCGAAGCGCGTCGTGGCCGAGGCCCAGCAGGATCACCGCCTTGTCGATGGACGAGTGCGTCTGGTCCGAGCAGTAGACGCGGTAGCGCGGCAGCTCGGGGCGCCCGGGCATCCCCGAGGCGCGCACCGCGGGCACGGCCGCCTCGCGCGCCGTGGCCAGCGCGTGCAGCGTCGAGATCGACGCCGTGTCGTAGATCACCCCCTCGAACGCGTCGGGCAGCCCCATCAGCCGCCGCAGCCAGCCGAGAGAGACCTCCTCGAGCTCGGTGACCGACGGCGACGTGCGCCACAGCATCCCCTGCGCGTTGAGCGCCGCCGAGAGCGCTTCGGCCAGCACGCCGGGCCCGCTCCCCGTGATGGCGAAGTAGGCGAAGAACCCCGGGTGGTTCCAGTGGGTGATCCCGGGCACGATCAGCCGATCGAAGTCGGCGAGGATCGACTCGAACGCCTCGCCCTGCTCGGGCGCCTCGGCCGGCAGCGACCGCGCGATGTCGCCCGGCGCGACGCGCGACAGGACGGGGTACCGCTCGGGGTGCGCCAGGTAGTCGGCGATCCAGTCGATCGCGCGGTACCCCTCGCGTCGGAACGTCTCGGGGTCCATGTCCCCGAGCACGCGGCGATCGGGATCGCTCATGGGCGCGCCTTCCCGTGCGACTTCAGGTAGTCGAGGATGAACTGCCGCAGCGGCTGCGCGACGTGCCCGGACAGCGCGGGCAGCTCGTTCATCGCCTTGTCGGCCGGCCAGCCGTCGATCATCACGCGCTTGGCGGCCCAGAACATCGACGCCCGGGCGCCGGTCGCGCAGTGCAGCATCATCGGCTCGTTCGCCGGGTCCCGGACGATCTTCAGGAACTCGTCGAGCGGTGCCGCGTCCGGCGCCGAGTGCGAGAACGGCAGGTGGAAGTAGCGGATCCCCTCGGCGTCGAACGCCTGCTGCTCCTCGGCCAGGTTGGCGCCGGGCTCGGGGTCGGTGCGAAGGTTCACGACCGACTTGTAGCCGGCCTGCTGGATCGCGGCGTACGCCTCGGGCGAAAGGGCGCCGCCAATCGAGATCGTGTCGTCGATCTTCGTGAAGTTCTTGACGCCGGCGACGGCGCCGGGGGCCTGGACGGCAGCCGCGGCCTGTTCGGACCGGGCCTGGGGGTGAGTCGCCGCCGCGGGCGCGGGAGCCTGCCCGCGGACGGGCCTGGCGCCGGGCCAGGCCAGGAAGAGAACGGCAACGCTGAAGAGCGTGAGCGAACGGGCGGACACCAACGTTTTCGGCATGTCCGCCATTTTATATGGAAGAGCGCGGCGGGAGAGCGGGGGCGGGACCGGCGCCCGCCCTGGTCACTTGGCCACGGTCATGTTGATCGGCGACTCGGTCCGTACGCTGAGCGTCGTGCCCGCCGGGAGGACGACCGGCATCCGGTCGCCGCCCATCGCCGCCGCCGTGCCGCCGGCCGCGCCGAGGCCGCTGCCGATGGCCGCCCCGCGGCCGCCTCCGAAAATCGCGCCGAGAATCGCGCCGCCAATCGTCGCGCCGCCGATCTTCGCCGCGCTCTGGTGGGCCGGCGACGGTCCTTCGCGGTAGATCGGCTCGGTGGCAATGGTCAGCCGCGTCGTGTCGGGAAGGATGATGGTGTTGAACCGGATGCCGATCCTGGCGCGGTCCTTGATGTGACCGCCGCGCTCGACCATGATCACCGAACCGACGGCCTTCGACCCGGCGGGGACCGCCACCACGCCGCCGACACGCACGTCGCGCGTGACGCGGGCGTCCACGCGGTCCTCGACGCGCGCGAACTCCGAGCTGACCGTCGTTTCGAGCTGCAGGCCCAGCACCGACTCGGTCGGCACCACCACTTCCTGCCACTGCTGCTCGGGCTGGCCGAGCGGGACGTCCTGGCCGCCGGCCGGCGGCGCGGCCGAGGCGTCGAGCGTGATGGGCTGCTGGGTCGCCGGCGGGCCGGGCCACGGGCGCTGGCCCTGCGCCACCGCGTCGGTCGCCAGCGCCTGGGGCGGCGGCACCGGGGCTGGCGGCGCGACCGCAGGGGAAGCCGGCTGAGTCGTGGCCGGCGCCGCGACCGGCTGCGGCGGGGCCGATGACCGAACGTCCGCAGCCGCCTTGGCCGCGGCCACCGCCTGGCGCACGTTCCGTTCGGGCGCCCGCTTCGTCAACGGGGTGGTCCGCCGGCCGTCGGCCTGGCGCCCGGGCGCTGGCTCGGTCGGCGCCGTCGATTTCACCTCGGGCACCTGCCGGGCCGGCTCCGCCGATTTCACCTCGGTCGCCGGCGCCTGCGGCGAAGCGGGACTGGCCGCAACGGCCGCCGGGCTGGCCGCTGCATCCTGCGATGCCCGGTCGGAGGAGGGAGCCGCGGCCACCGCCGTCGCGCGCTCGTGCTGCCAGGTCGCCAGATACGCACCGCCGCCTGCGGCCGCCACGCAGGCCACGGCGAGCAGGACAAAGGCCAACGGTTTGGAGAACATGAAATACTCCTGACGCCAAGGTGTTCTAGCAAATGCCGTGCCCCGGCGTCCCGCCCTTTTTTCACCGTTTTCCGGCCAATTGGGCAGCGTCGGCCCACCGTGACCGGCCCGCGTCGTCCGCGTCCGGGGTCACAGGGCGAAGGTCCCGGTGGACAGCCCCGGCCGCGGCGCCAGATTCCCGGCGCGCCCTCGGGGCCCTGAACGACGCCCCGCTGCCCCAGACTTCCGATTCGTGCGATCATCCTCCAGCGTGAAACTCCTGGACCAGATCCCGAGGTCGGGCGACGTCCTGTTCCGGTGGCGCGGGCAGTTGCCGCTGTTGCTGCTGCCGCTGTTCCTCCTCGGCCTCGTCGGCGCCCGTCTCCCGCAGCCCCTGCCGGCCTGGGCGCGGGCCTGGCAGGTCGTGTCCGCGCTCGTCGCGCTGGCCGGGCTGGCCATCAGGGTCGTGGCGGTCGGCACGGCGCCGGCCGGCACGTCCGAGCGCAGCACGACCGGTCCGAGGGCGTCCGAACTTCGCACGACGGGCCTGTATTCGGTGGTCCGACACCCGCTCTACCTCGGCAACACGCTGACGGCGTTCGGACTCGCCTGCTTCACCGCCACCTGGTTTGTGCCGGCCA
>JAJXZZ010000293.1 GCA_021779795.1 Acidobacteriota bacterium
CCCGATCGACCGGGACGTGACCTACACGATGCGCGTGGCCGACACGTGCGGCGCGACGGTCACGCGCACCGCGACGCTGCACGTCGTCGGGTCGGTTGACCCGGCGCCGGCCGTGACGCTGGCCAGCGTCTTCTACCCGACCGACTACCCGGCGCCGAGCCATCCGCGCATCGGGCTCGTGGGGAGCGAGAAGCGGATGCTCGCCGAGGCGGCGGCCGCCTTCAAGAAGAACGAGCGGTACGACCGCAAGGACATGCTGGTCATCGTCGGCCACGCCGACGTGCGCGGCCCGGCCGGCTACAACCTGGCGCTCAGCCGCCGCCGTGCCGAGGTCGTGAAGGCGTACCTGGTGTCGCAGGGGGTTCCGGCCGACCGGATCGACATCCGCGCCGACGGCAAGGCGAAGGAACTGACGATGGCCAGGGTGCGTCGGCTGCAGGCCAGGGACACCGAGCGGGCTCCGAAGTGGATGGCGAAGCGCCGCTACGCCACCTGGCTGGCGTACAACCGCCGCGTGGACATCGTCCTCGAGCCGGCCGGCGAGCGGTCGATGGACGCGTACCCGAACCGGTCGTCCGCGGCGCGGCTGCTCTGGGAGGAGCCGGTGCCGCCGCTGAAGGCGGTCGAGGCCGCCGCGCGGCCGGCGCGCCGGCTGGGCGCGTCGCCCGAGGCGTATCGCTGATCCCGCCGTCGTCGATCCGCGCGGAATGCGCCCGGCCCGGGTACACCGGGGCCGGGCGCCCCCCCGGCGGGACCACTCCTCCGCTACACGATTTCCACCGCGAAGTCGTCGCCTTCCCAGCGGTCGCTGTCCGCCCAGCGGAAGGTGAAGCGCACGGTCGCCCCGACCGACAGGGCGGACGTCGGCAGGTCGGCGACGAACATGCCGATGCCGGTGTCGCGCGTCTCGACGTCGGCGAGCGTCTTCCACCCGTCGGCGCTCCAGCGGACGATTCCGGGCCGCGTCGTCTCGATCCGCAGCGCGCGGTCGGCCTGGCACGTGCGGCACTTGTGGTTGAGGCGCCACGAGACGAACGCCGCCTGCCGCCGCTCGACCAGGTAGCGCTCGGCGGTCTGCGGCGGCATGTCGAAGATGCGGCCGTCGGCGAGCGAGCGGCGCAGCTTGATGTACTCGGCGTGAGCCCAGACCAGCGGCATCGCCGACCCCGACGGCCGGCCGAAGTACAGTTCGCGGGCCGGGAGGTCGGCCGAGTCCCACACCTGTTCGGGCAGCAGGCCGCCGTCGCCGGCGAAGGCCTCGAGCGCGTGCAGCAGCCTGACGGCTTCCTCGCGCCGGCCGGCGGCGAGTTCGTAGTGCGCCCGCTCGCCGGCCAGCAGCGGCCACGCCCGCCCGACGCCGGTCCCGTCGAACGGCGTCCCGTCCTCGTGCTCGCCGTAGCCGTCGTCGTTATAGCGGTGCCACGCCGGGCCGAAAGGCGTCTCCACCTTCAGCAGCGCGTCCACCACCTTGACCGTGTCCGTGATGCGCGGGTCGTCCGGCGCGCGAAGGCCGAACCGCACGAGCGCCAGCGCGTCGGGGCTGACAATCGACTGGGCGGGCTCGGAGCTGTCTTCGACCGGTCGGTTCTTGATCGGCACCCAGCCCTCGTTGAGCGAGGCGGCCTCGGCGACCCCGGGCGGCGCGATGCGCACGTAGTAGCCGCTGACGCCGACCCGGCGCGCGAGGTCGGTGCCCGTGACGTAGGTCCACCGCTCGATGCCCTCGTTCCACGTGTCGGCGGTCTCCCGCAGGTAGCCCGCGACCGCCGCCTCGCCGTTCGCCTCGGCCTGGTCGGCGGCCGCGAGCAGCGCGGCAATCTCGACGGCGAGCGTGAACGGCGACAGGCCGGGGTCCTCCTCCCAGCGATCCTGCGGCGAGACCGGCCCGTTGGCGACGAGGAACCCGGCCGCGCGCCGCGTCATCCTCCAGAAGCGGGCTCCGTCGTCGGCCTCGAGCGCCCCCTCGCGCCGCGCCATCTCGACGAGCAGGATCGGGAACGCGGTCTCGTCCATCTGGATGCCGCTCCAGTAGGGCGTGCCGTCGAGCCACATGTTCTGCGGCCAGTGCCCGTCGGCCTCCTGCGTCGCCTCGAGGAAGTGCAGCATCTGGTGGACGTCCTCGCGGGCGCCGAGCGCCAGCAGGCCCCCGGCCGTCTCGGCGAGATCGCGCGGCCAGACGAGGTGGTAGCCGCCGATGTCGTCGTCGCCCTTGGACTGGCCCCACGGCGTCGCCAGCGCGGCGATCGACGCCAGCGGCGTCTGCCGCGCCTCGTGCGTGCGCATGACGGCCGCGCTGACGCGGCAGAGATCGCGCGCGCCCTCCTCGCCGGCGCGAAGCGGGAGCCCGACGCCGTCCAGCCAGCGCCGCCAGCCGGCGATGTAGAGATCCCGCGCCGCCGCGAAGCCGTCGAGCAGGCTGGCGCGCGCCTCCTGCCCCGCCTCCGCCCAGGTGCGCCCGAAGGCGAGCACCAGCACGAACTCGCCGCCCGCCGCGACGAGGTCGATCTCGCCGGCGAGGGCGACGTTGCCGTTCTCGGCCCGGTCGTACTGCCACGCCATGACGCCATGCCGCTTCAGGTCCTGCCAGGCGTCGGACGCGCCCACGAAGCCGGCGGACCGCCGCAGCCACGGCGCCGAGCAGGCGAGCGCGAGCGCGTAGCCGTGGCGCGCGGCGAAGAGCATCGGCACGCCCTTGTAGTCGCCCACCCACGCCGTGTTGCCCGCGCCACGATTGCCGAGATGCGGGGCGAGCAGCGCGTGGAGGTGGTAGTCCGCGGCCGCGCCGACGAGCGGCGTGAACCGGACGAGCTGCAGCAGCACGTCGCGCCGCGGATCGGTGAGCACCTCTTTCTCGATGCGGTAGCGCCCCTCGCGGCAGACGTTGGTCAGCCTGAACGCGGGCACGCCGTCCTCGAGCCACGCCACCGCGTGGTCGGCGTGCCGCTTCTCCTCCGAGAAGTAGCCGCGCCCGTCGGTGACGATCAGCCCGAGGTCGCGCGTGCCGGCCAGGTCCACGCGCGGGTAGCTCACCTCGTTGAGGATCCCGTGGCTCAGGGTGAACCAGACGCGGTTCGCGCCGTCGGCCGCGGTGCCGACGCCGCTCTTGGCGGCCGACGTCCAGCGCGGCGAAAGCCCGGGCCAGCCGGGTGCGAGCGCGAGGTCGGCGGTCATCTGGTCCCCTCCGCGGCGCCGCCCCACTCGATGACCGACTTGATCTCGTCGGCCGGGTGGGAGGCGAGCGCCGCCGCGAAATCGGTGTGCGCGTGGCGGTGGGTGATGAGGCCGACGACGAGGTCGCGCCAGTGCAGCATCGCGTAGCCAAGATCGTCCACCGCCATCTGGAAGTGGTCGCGCGAGGCGTTCACGCTGCCGACCATCGCCTGGTTCTCGAGGACGAGGCGGCGAATCAGGTCCGCCCCGGGGATGTCCACCGGGCGGCTGCCGCCCGGGATGCCGGTCAGCACGTAGACGCCGTTGCGGCCGAGCGCGTCGATGAGATCGAACTCCAGCAGGGCGACGCCGGTGGCCTCGATGATGATCTCCACCGGCCCCACCGTGTCGTCGATCTTGTCGGGCTTCACCTGGCGGCCGTCCACGTAGTGCCCGCCGATCGTTTCGAGCCACCGCGGCCTCGCGGTGCCCGCGTCGACGACGTCGAGGCCGTAGACCTCGGCGCCGCGCCGGCGGAGCGCCGTGGCGGCCAGCAGGCCGATCGGCCCGAGGCCGGCGACCAGGCAGCGGCGCCCGTGGAGCCAGTCCGGCGTCGCGCCCGAGTCGGGCAGGCGCGCGGCCTGCACGCGCACGGCCTCGTCGATCGCCTTCTCGGCCACCGACAGCGGTTCGGCCAGCACGCCGACCGGCTCCAGCTCGGGCGGCACCCGGACGACGTAGCGCTCCTTGTCCACGGCGAACTCGGCCTGGTAGCCGTCGAGCCCCCAGATGCCGCGCTCCCGGTAGTCGCCCGTGGCGCACATGTCGGGCCGGTTCATCCGGCAGGGCAGGCACCGGCCGCAGCCGCGCCGGACGGTGAAGACGGCGCAGTCGCCGGCCTTCACGCGCGTGACGGCCGCACCGGTCTCGACGACCTGGCCGAGCATCTCGTGGCCGATGACGAGATCCGGCTGCCCCTCGGGCAGGAGCGCGCGGCCGCCCGCGGCCTCCTCGCGGTCGGTGCCGCAGATGCCCACGCGCAGCACCTTCACCTTCACGTCGTCCGGCGCCGTCACCTGCGGCTCGGCGCGGTCCACCAGCCGCACGGTCGTCGTCCCGGGAACCACCGCGATGGCTTTCATCTTGTTCTCCTCATATTCGGATGACGGCCGACGGCCCAACCCGCTGCCGGCTTACGCGCTCCCCGTGTTCGCTCCGTGATCCGCCGGCCGCCGTACGACCGCCCACGCCAGGCCGAACGCGACGCCGGCCA
>JAJXZZ010000294.1 GCA_021779795.1 Acidobacteriota bacterium
GGGGATGGATCTCTTCACCAACCCCGACGACGTCGCCAGGGCGAAAGCCGAGTTCGACCAGCGGCGCGGCGGCGCGGTCTACAGGTTCATGCTGGGGGACCGCAAGCCGCCGCTGGAGTATCGGAAGTAGGGGCCGAGCCGCGGAGATCGGTCTCCTGGAGTGGGTAGTGGCCAGCTACCCCTTCCATCCCTTCTTCGACGCCTCCCGGATCCGGCGAATCTCGTCGCCGGGGATGTGCAGGAACTCCAGGAACTCCTGGTGCTCGTCGGGCGCCGCGCGTTCGAACTCGACATGCCAGGCGTGCATCTGCTCCTCGGTGAACCCGCAGCCCCGCATGATCGCCACCCACTTGTCCTTCGTGACCATCTGATTCCTCCTGAGTCCTTTGTGCCCTATCAGGGCGAGGATGAGGCGCTGGTGGCCGCGCAGCGACTCGATCTCGGCGTCGATTGCCACCAGCCGCCGCTTCAGCACCGCCGCCGCGTCGCCGACCTGCGCCCCGACGACCGATCGGATGTCGGCCACGCTCAGGCCCGCGTGCCGGTAGGCGCGGATCTGCTCGAGGCGGGCGACCTCCCGCTCGCCGTACTGCCGGTAGTTGCCGGCGGTCCGGCCGCTGGGCTTCAACAGCCCGACCGATTCGTAGTAGAGCACCGTGCTGCGGCTGAGGCCGCAGCGCCTGGCGAGTCGAGTCACGGTCAGCATGTGCGGATCCCAGGATCAACCCTGCAGTTGTAGACAGGTCAAGGGGGATCATAGCGCGGCTGTCGGCGGTAGGCCGCCGGCTGTCGGCGGGCCACGGTCACGCGACAGGCAGCGGTTCGGCCGGCAGAAGGTCCCGTGCGAGGGCTGACGGGCGGATTCGATGGGCCGCGACCGATCCGCTGATGGCTGAGCTGGTGCCCGTCCGCCGAGCGTGGTCCGCTGACGGCTGCCCGCGACGCTCGGATTCGCGGCAAGATCCGCTACACTGCTAGACGGGCCATGCACTGGACACCGCTCGCGCTTGTCGCCGGCGCCACGCTCCTGCTGAACCTGCCGTTCGGGTTCTGGCGGGCCGGGGTGCGCAAGTTCTCGCCCGCATGGTTTGTCGCCGTGCACGCGCCGGTGCCGCTCATCGTCGGCATGCGGCTGGCGGCGGGCGTCGGCTGGAAGCTCAGCACCTTCCCGGTGCTGGTGGCCGCGTTCTTCGGCGGCCAGTTGCTCGGCAGCCGCATCAGGTCGGTGATGAAGGGCGCCTGACGCCGCACGGACAGCACCGACCGATCTTGCGATGTTTCGATCTTGCGATCTGGCGAAGTGGAACCGAACGAGGCGCCGGTGGCGCAACTGTAAGGTCGCACGATCGCAAGTTCGCAAGATCGCACGATCGCACGATCGCACGATCGCAAGATTCCCAGGTTCCCCCGGTTCCCCAGGTTCACCTAGAAGACTGGCAACTGCCCTGCGTCCCAGCCGCCGCCGAGCGCCTTGACGAGCAGCACGCTGGCCGCGAGGCGCCGGCCCAGGATGTCCACCGCCGCCCGGCGGTTGGCGAGCGCCGCGTTCTGGGCCACGACCACCTCCAGGTAGGTGGCAATCCCCCCTTTGTAGCGCGCCATCGACAGCTCGAGCGACCGGTCTGCGGCCGCCACCGCCGCCTTCTGCACGGCGGCCTCCTCGCGCAGCACACGAAGCGTCGCCAGTTGGTCCTCGACGTCGCGCAGCGCCGCGAGCGCCGTCTCGCGGTAGAGCGCGGCCGCCTTGGCGTACCCCGCCCTGGCCTGCTCCGACACGGCCCGCCGGCGCCCGCCGTCGAGCAGCGCCACGGCCGCGGCCGGCGCCGCGGTCCAGAACCCGCTGACGCCCTTGAGCAGGTCCACCAGCGCCGCGCTCTCGAAGCCGCCGTCGGCCGTGAGCGCGATCGCCGGGTAGAAGGCCGACGCGGCGACGCCGATCTGCGCGTTGGCGGCGGCCACGCGCCGCTCGGCCGCGGCGATGTCGGGGCGCCGCTCGAGCAGGTCGGCGGGAAGGCCGGGCGGGATCGACGGCGGCTCCTGGGTCAGCGGCAGCGGCGCCAGCCGGACGGTGCCCGGCGGCTGGCCGACGAGCGTCGACATGGCGTGCTCGACCTGCGCGCGGCGCGCCCCGAGATCGACGAGCTGCGCCCGCGTCGTCTCGAGCTGCGTCTCGGCCTGCGCGACGTCGGCGGCCGTCGCCACGCCGCCCCGGTGGCGGTTGCGCGTCAGCTCCAGCGCCTTCTCGTAGGCCGCCACGCTGGTCGAGAGCAGGTCGTGCTGCGCGTCGAGGGCGCGGAGGGCGAAGTAGTCCTGCGCCAGCTCGGCGTGCAGGCTCAGGCGGACGACCTCGAGATCGGCGGCGCTGGCCTGCGCGGCGGCGCGGCTCGCGGCCACCGACGAGCGGACCCGGCCCCACACGTCCACCTCGTACGACGCGTCGAGCCGCAGCAGGTAGTCCGAGTAGTTCGACGCCGCGTTCGGGTTCCAGTTCGGCGTGCTCTGCGAGTGGCTGGTGCGGCCGGCCGCGGCGCTGCCCGCGACCTGCGGCACGCGCGACGCGGCGGCGTAGCGGACGAGCGCCCGCGCCTGGTCGAACGCCGCCTGGGCCGCCTTGAGCGTGTCGTTCGAGACGTCGATCCGGGCCTCGAGCGCGTTCAGGTGCGGGTCGCCGAAGACCTCCCACCAGGCGCCCCGCCGCGCCTCGTCGTTGGGGCGCGCCGCCTTCCACCCGTTTGCCTCGGCGTAGGCCGGGGGCACGGGCGCCTCGGGACGGACGTACTTCGGGCCGGGCGCGCACCCGGCCGCGAGGACGCCGGCGAGCAGCAGCGCGCGGCGGGTCACCGCGCCCGCCCTCTCGACCCGCCCTCGCCCGAGACGACGCGCACCGCCTGCCCGTCGACGAGCGAGTCGGGCGGACTCACGATCACCCGCGAGCCCGCGTCCACGCCCCCGAGGATCTCCATCGTCGTGCCGAAGTCGCGGCCGAGCGAGACCGGCGTCATGGCGACCGTCGAGTTCGGCCGGACCACCGCCACGCGCACGCCGTCGGCCCTGAAGATGAGCGTGTTCGCCGGCAGCGTCCACGAGGACACGGCCGAGGGCAGCGTGAAGTGGACCTGGGCGAAGGCGCCGGGCAGCAGCTCGCCCGCCCGGTTGTCCACCTGCAGCTCGACGCGCAGCGTCCGCGACGAGACGTCGATCGAATCCGACGTGCGGACGAGCGTGCCCGAGAAGCGCCGCCCCGGGAACTCGGCCAGCGTCAGGTCGGCCGTCAGCCCCTTCCGCGCCACGCGCGCGTACCGCTCGGGCACGTCCACGAACAGGCGCAGCCGGCCGGTGGACGAGACGTGGAACAGCTCGCGCGCCGCGCCGCCCGAGGCCCCGGCGTCGATCAGGGCGCCGACGTCGGTGTTGCGGACGGTCACCACGCCGTCGATCGGCGAGGTGATGCGGGTGAACCCCTCGAGCTGCGCGAGCCGGTCCACGTTGTGGCGGGCCGACTCCACGGCCGCCTTCCGGGCCGCGAACGCCCCGGCGGCGTTGTCGGCGTCCTGCTGCGTGACCGAATCGGTCTTGACCAGTTCGCCGTACCGGTCGGCCGTGATCTTCGCCAGCGCCAGGTTCGCCTCGGCGGTGGCCAGGTCGGCGCGCGCCTGTTGCAACTGCTGCTCCACGTCGGGGGCGTCGATCTCGGCCAGCAACTGGCCGGCGCGGACGCGGGCGCCCATGTCGACGAGGCGCCGCTTCACGTAGCCGCCGGTCCTGGCGTAGATCGGGACGTCGGCGAAGGCCTGCAACGTGCCGGGCAGGACGACCTCCTGCCGGGGCGCGCCGGCGGTCGGCGTGGTCACCGCGACGCTGGGCGTGTTCAGGTCGGCCGTCTCGCGCGTCAGGTCGGCCAGGGCCCTGGCGCGGGTCGAGAGGCCCCGCCAGGCGACGAGGCCGGCCGCGACGGCCACGGCCAGCACGATCAACAGCCCGCGCGACACCGCGCCCGACGCGGGGCTCGACTCTCTCACGCGCCGCATCTGCCTGCCCTCCTGGGGCGCAGGGCCCGCCGGCCCGCGCCCGCCCGGCGCCGCCTGCCTGCGCTTGTGCAGCAGCGCGAACACCGACGGGACGAAGAACAGCGTGGCGACGGTCGCCAGCGCCAGCCCGCCCATCACCGCCCGCCCGAGCGGCGCGTTCTGCTCGCCGCCCTCGCCGAACCCGAGCGCCATCGGCAGCATCCCGATGATCATCGCCGAGGCGGTCATCACGACCGGGCGGAACCGCGCGGTGCCGGCGTCGAGCGCGGCCTCCACCGGGTCGCGCCCGCGCGACACCTCGTCCTTCGCGAAGCTGACGACGAGGATGCTGTTGGCCGTGGCGACGCCCACGCACATGATCGCGCCGGTCAGCGCCGGCACGCTGATCGAGA
>JAJXZZ010000295.1 GCA_021779795.1 Acidobacteriota bacterium
ACGGCCCACCTCGTCCTGGCCGAGCGGTTCTTCGGCCTGAGGGCCGACCTCTTCGGCCCCTCGTTCGACGTGGCCTGCCACGTCGGGACGCTGCTGGCCGTCCTGGTGTATTTCCGGCCCGAGATCATCGCCATGGTCCGGGCCGTGCCCCGCCTGGGCACCGTGCTCGGGCCGACGCCCGACCCGGCGGCCTGGATGGCCGTGCTCATCGTGATCGGCACGGTGCCGGCCGTGGCGGCGGGCCTGGCCTTCGAGCACGCGATCGAGGCGAGGCTCCGCACGCCGGCGGTGATCGCCGTCGCGATGGCGGCGGTCGCGTTCGCCTTCTTCGCGGTCGAGCGGCGAGGCTCGCGGCAGCGCGACGCCGCGTCGCTCGGCCTGTGGGACACCGTCGTGATCGGCTGCGCGCAGGCCACGGCGCTCGTCCCCGGCGTGTCGCGCTCTGGCGCGACGATCGCGGCCGGGATGGGCCTCGGCCTGCGGCGCGACGAGGCGGCCCGGTTCGGCTTCCTGCTCGGCATCGTGGCCATCCTCGGCGCGGCCGTGAAGAAGGCGTGGCCGCTGCGCCACGGCCTCCCGCCCGGCGAAGGGCCGGTGTTCGCCATCGGCATCGCCGCGTCGGCCGTCGTCGGCTACCTGGCCATCCGGCTGTTCCTCCGGTTCCTCACCCGTCACTCGCTGTCGGGGTTCGCGTGGTACCGCCTGGCGCTGGCCGCCTCGGTCGTCGTCTGGTGGATGGGGCGATAGGCCATGGCCACGCCGCGCATCGTGCCCTGGCTGCGGCGACGGTTCATCGCCGGCTTCATCGTGGCCGTTCCGCTCGTCATCAGCGTCGCGGCGCTGCTGTGGGGGTTCCACCTCGTCGACGACCTGACCGGCCCCTTGTACGACCGGTTCCTGGGCCGGCACGTGGCCGGCCTCGGCGCGGCCACGACGGTGCTCGCCGTCCTCCTGGTGGGCATCGTCGTCAGCAACGTGTTCGGCCGGCGCCTGCTCGCGCGCGTGGACGGCTACCTGGAGCGGATCCCGGTGTTCCGGACGATCTACTCGCCCGTCAAGCAGCTGCTGGCGGCGTTCTCGCCGGACAGCGCGTCGGGGCTCAAGCGCGTGGTGCTGGCGCCCGACGCCGGCGGCGCGATGCGCCTCGGGTTCCTCACCAAGGAGTTCGTGGCCGACCTCGGGAACGGCGACGGGCCGCGCGCGTTCGCCGCCGTCTACGTGCCGACCAACAACCTGTACCTCGGCGACGTGTTCGTCTGCCCGTTCGACGCGCTCCGCTTCCCCGACCTGACCGTCGAGGAGGGCGTGAAGATCTTCCTCACCGGCGGGATGGCGATGGCCGACCGGGTGAACGGCCGGCGGGTGCCCCCGCACGATTTGTCATCCTAGCTCGGGCTTTTCTATAATCGGTGGCCGCTATCCCCGTCAGAACAACGAACGAAGAGGTGACATGAACCTGCTCCCAGTCTTCCTGAAGCGCGCCGCCGCCCGCGTACGCGGATCGCGGCGCTCGTTCGCGGCCGTCCTGCTGGCCCTGGCCGCCGTCACCGTGCTGTCGGCCCCGGTGGTCCACGCCGCCGCGCCGGCCCCGCAGGCGGCCGAGGCGGTCGAGCACGGCGGCGGCGAGGCCTCGCTCAAGCTGCCCGACCTCGGGCAGGCGAAGTTCCTCGGCGTCAACGGCCGGACGCTGCTCACCGGCGGGCTCGCCGTGTGCGTGCTGGGCCTGGTGTTCGGCCTGGTCGTGTACCGGCAGCTCCAGGCGCTCCCGGTCCACTCGTCGATGCGCGAGATCTCCGAGCTGATCTACGAGACGTGCAAGACCTACCTGCTCCAGCAGGGGAAGTTCCTCGCGATCCTCGAGTTGTTCATCGGGATCATCATCGTCATCTACTTCGGGTTCCTCCAGCACTTCGAGCCGTTCCGGGTGCTCATCATCCTCGCCTTCAGCGTCCTCGGGATCGCGGGCAGCTACGGCGTGGCCTGGTTCGGCATCCGCATCAACACGTTCGCCAACTCGCGGACCGCGTTCGCGAGCCTGCGGGGGAAGGCGTTCCCCATCTTCTCGATCCCGCTCAAGGCGGGGATCAGCATCGGGATGCTGCTCATCAGCGTCGAGCTGTTCATGATGCTGTGCATCCTGCTGTTCGTCCCGGGCGACTACGCCGGCCAGTGCTTCATCGGCTTCGCCATCGGCGAGTCGCTCGGCGCGGCCGCCCTGCGCATCGCGGGCGGCATCTTCACCAAGATCGCCGACATCGGGTCGGACCTGATGAAGATCGTCTTCAACATCAAGGAGGACGACGCGCGCAACCCGGGCGTCATCGCCGACTGCACGGGCGACAACGCGGGCGACTCGGTGGGGCCGACCGCCGACGGCTTCGAGACCTACGGCGTCACCGGCGTCGCGCTCATCTCCTTCATCCTGCTCGCCGTGGGCGACCCGAAGGTCCAGGTGCAGCTGCTGGTCTGGATCTTCGCGATGCGCGTCATGATGATCGTGACCAGCGGCTTCTCCTACCTGCTCAACGGCGTGTGGGCGAAGGCGAAGTACGGGAACGCCGACCGGATGAACGTCGAGCACCCGCTGACCTCGCTGGTGTGGCTGACCTCGTTCGTGTCGATCGCCGTCACCTACGCGGTGTCGGCCGTGCTCATCCCCGACCTCGGCGACGGGACCCTCTGGTGGAAGCTGTCCACCGTCATCACGTGCGGGACGCTCGCCGGCGCCGTCATCCCCGAGCTGGTGAAGGTGTTCACCTCGACCGAGTCGGCGCACGTCAAGGAGGTGGTGACCTCGGCCCGCGAGGGCGGGGCGTCGCTCGACATCCTGTCCGGCTTCGTGGCCGGCAACTTCAGCGGCTACTGGCTGGGGTTGACGATCATGGTGCTCATGGGGGTCGGCTACCTGGTCAGCACCCAGGGGTTCGGCGAGCTGATGATCGCGCCCGCCGTGTTCGCCTTCGGCCTGGTGGCCTTCGGGTTCCTGGGCATGGGGCCGGTCACCATCGCGGTGGACTCGTACGGGCCGGTGACCGACAACGCGCAGTCGATCTTCGAGCTGTCGATCATCGAGACGCTGCCGAACATCAAGGCCGAGCTCAAGAGGGACTACGGATTCGACGTCAACTTCGGCGTCGCCAAGGACCTGCTCGAGGCGGGCGACGGCGGCGGCAACACGTTCAAGGCGACGGCCAAGCCGGTGCTCATCGGCACGGCGGTCGTCGGCGCGACGACGATGATCTTCTCGATCATCGTGATGCTGACCAACCGGCTGCAGCCGGACCTGGTCGCCAACCTGTCGCTGCTCCACGCGCCGTTCCTGCTGGGGCTGGTCACGGGCGGCGCGGTCATCTACTGGTTCACCGGCGCCTCGACGCAGGCCGTCTCGACCGGCGCCTACCGGGCGGTCGAGTTCATCAAGCGGAACATCAAGCTCGAGGGGGTCGAGAAGGCGTCGGTCGCCGACAGCAAGAAGGTCGTGGCCATCTGCACGCAGTACGCGCAGAAGGGGATGTTCAACATCTTCCTGACCGTCTTCTTCTCGACGCTGGCGTTCGCGTTCCTCGAGCCGTACTTCTTCATCGGCTACCTCGTGTCGATCGCGCTGTTCGGCCTCTACCAGGCCATCTTCATGGCCAACGCGGGCGGGGCGTGGGACAACGCCAAGAAGATCGTCGAGGTGGAGCTGAAGGAGAAGGGGACGCCGCTGCACGCGGCGACGGTGGTCGGCGACACGGTCGGCGACCCGTTCAAGGACACCTCGTCGGTGGCGATGAACCCGGTGATCAAGTTCACGACGCTGTTCGGCCTGCTCGCGGTCGAACTGGCCGTGCAGCTGACGGCGCAGGCCGGCGCGATGGTGAGCTGGGTGCTGAGCGGCCTGTTCTTCGCCGTGTCGGTCGTGTTCGTCTGGCGGTCGTTCTACGCGATGCGGATCCCGGTGGAGCGCTAGGCGTGGGAGGGGCGGGGGGGCCGTCCGGGCCCCCGCCCTCCGGTTGAGTTTGACTTGGGATCCAACGGCTCGATACAATGCGGCGATTTCGGTCCAGCGGGCGTCCCACGGCCAAGCCTGTGCCGACCGTTCCCGATCACCCATTTTTCCATCGCCGGTGTCTAAGTAGTCAGGCGTGTCCGGGGCAGGCCGTTCGTTGACACGCGTTTTTGGGACTCGCTATAATCGGCCGCCTTGCCTGAGCAAGAACGAGCAGGAGGAGTAGACCGGTGCCACGCGACTTGTTTGGTGATGTCGTCAATCCTTCCATCACGATCGGGAGCAAGAAGTGGTACACCGTGCCACTCTCGTTTCTCGTCCACCTGGTGGTGATTGGGGCGTTGGTGATCGTGCCCCTGATGGCGGCCGACGTGCTGCCCACGCCACCGGTGATGATGGCGTTCGCCGCGGCCCCGCCGCCGC
>JAJXZZ010000296.1 GCA_021779795.1 Acidobacteriota bacterium
AGGGGCGCCGGACCGGGCGGATGCCGCCGTAGAGCGGCGCCGGCGGGCCGTCCGGCAGCAGGGCGCCGTTGCGCGCGCCGGTCATACCGCGCGGGGTTCCGGACTGCCTGATGCTCGAGTATTTCATGGCCGAACTTTCGCGCGCCGCCTGTCCCGGCCCGGGCGGCGCAGATCCCGCCGAGTCTTCCTGTCTCATCCACACGTAGTTGTCGGCCACCGGGCGGGAGGGCTTTAGGCGAGGGGCCGCGCGACTGCGCCGTTAGGCACGGTACGATGCTGGGCCGGGGGGAGTCAATGTGGGGCCCCGGAGGCTCGGCAGAAGCCCCCGGGGCAAGCCCGCCGGAAGGGCGGGGAGCAGCCGTATCCGTCGGCTACGCCCGCATCCGGCGGCGAAGCGCGCCGGCCAGGCCGGCGAGGCCCGTGCCGAGCAGCAGCATGGAGCCGGGCTCGGGCACCGGCGTGAACTGGATCATCGCGTCCTGGAAGTCGTGGTCGCCCGTGCCGTAGACGGAGTCCTCGAAGCCAAGGGTCCACCAGGCATTGTCGGGATTCTGGAACGCCAGCACCTGCGCCGTCTGGTTCGGATTCAGCCAATCCACGCTGTAGAACAGGTTCCCGTTGCGGCTGTCGTCGATGTAGAAGCCGAACGCGTTCGGGTCGATGCCGCTGAACGTGCCCGCGTTGACGCCCCAGCCGCCGGTGATGGTCAGTTTGCCGGTGTTCGGATCGAAGTCGAGCCTGGCGGGCGTCACCGCCTGGTACTCGAGCCCGCCGGAATCGTTGGTGAACAACTCGACCAGCGTGATCTTGCTCGGGTCGCCGCCGGCCGCCGACCAGAGGCCGATCGACGTGTCGGGCTTGTCGCCGGCCACCTTGAAGTCCATCACCACGTTGGCCGCGAACATGCCGCCGAGCGACCACATGCCGGCCGACTGCTGGTCGGTGTTCACGTCGATGCCGGCGCCGGGGTTGACGAAGTTGACCAGGGTCTGCAATTCACAATTGGCCGCGGCGCTGTTCCAACACGGCGCGGCCTGATCCTGCGACGTACCGACATCCACCGGGCGCGTGTTGTACGGGTTGATCGTGTCCGCGCCGGCGGCCCCCGCCGCCATCACGCTGGCCACCACCGCCATCCCAACGAGCAAGTTCTTCATAGCGATCTTCCTTGCGACACCTGCCATCCCTCCGCACAGGATGGATGAATGAGGTCAGGCTCTGCCGCTCAATGTGCAACATGCATGCCGGCGATCCCGCCTTTCGCTGAGATCGGCCAATGGGCTGAATTCACACGGTATTCTCGCTCCGGTCGATCGAGGTCGCCCCAATTTGAACACAAAAGACAACCCAAGGGCCGACTATTGTCGCACATATCTACTGGAGCCCCGACATCCCCAGGAATCTCGAGAGCGCGCGCCCCCCCTCCTCGGCTGGCAAGAGGACAGCTTACAATGGCTGCCACGCACGCCGGGACCGGCGCACGACACCGTGGCCGCAGCCCGCCAGCGAAGACTCGATGAGGACGCATCACCCGTGTCGCTGATCCCCGCGGGGCTCGGCGCCCTGCCCCGTGACGTCCGAGTGCTGATGGCCGCCCGCGCGGCGCGCAGCCTCGGCCAGGGCGCCATGGTGGCCGCCTTCGCCCTCTACCTGCACGCGCTCGGATTCAACGCCTCGGCGATCGGCGCCGTCCTGGCCGCCGGCGCCTTCTTCGGCGCCATCCTCACCGCCATCGTCGGACCGCTCAGCGACCGCCGAGGCCGGCGCGGCCTGCTCCTCGTCTACGAAGCGACGACGGCGCTGGCCGCGGCGGCGGCGTTGACAATACCCGACATGCACGTCCTGGTCGTCGCGGCCGTCGTCGGCGGGTTCGGCCGCGGCGCCAACGGCGCGGCCGGGCCGTTCGCGCCGGTCGAGCAGGCGTGGCTGGCGCGGGTGCTGCCCCGCCGCGACCGCGGCGCGGTCTTCAGTCTCAACAGCGCCCTGGGGTTCGGCGGCATGGCGCTGGGGGCCGTGCTGGCCGCGGGCGCGCACCTCGCGCTGCACGGCACCTCGCTTGCCGTCGCCGACCGGATGCTGTTCGTGCTGCCCCTGGCCGGGGCGGTGACGAGTTTCTTCCTCGTGCTCGGCGCGGAAGACCCGGACCTCCCGCCCCCGTCGGCCCCGGCGACCGAGCAGGCGGAGCGCCGCCGCCGCGAGAACCGCCACCTCGCGATCCTGTCGTTTGCCAACAGCCTGAACGGGTTCGGCATCGGCATGGTGGGGCCGCTCATGGCGTATTGGTTCGCGCGGCGCTACGGCCACGACCTCGCGTCGATCGGCCCCGCGATGGCGCTCAGCTTCGTCCTGGGCGCGGCCGGTTCGATCGTGGCCGGCCGCCTGGCGGTCCGCCACGGCGTCGTCGGCGCCGTCTGGCGGATGCGGCTGACCGGGCTGATCCTCCTCACGCTGACGCCGCTCTCGCCCACGTTCGGCCTGGCTGCCGTGCTCTACGCGGCGCGGGCGGCGTTCAACCAGGGGACGGCCGGCGTGCGGCAGGCGCTCGCGGCGGGCCTGACCGATCCGCGCCGACGCGGCCTCGCCTCCACGCTCAACAACCTTTCGCTGCAGATCCCGCGCGCCGCCGGGCCGCTTGCGGCGGGCGCGCTGATCCATGGCGGCCATCTCGAACTGCCGTTCTTCATCGCCGCCGCCTTCCAGCTCGCCTATCTCATCGTCTACACGCGCGCGTTCGCCGACCAGGACCGCGCCGTTGCCGACGGCGACTGAGCCGCGAGGGCCCGCAGGTTGACTACGTGACAAATATCAGCTCTCAGGACGACTTCCAGCCAACCCGGAGCTGCAACGGTCGCAGGACTGCTTTGAGTTCCTCGCCTCTTCGCCCGCGCGCTTTCTGGATCAGCCCTTGCACAGCGTCGGACTTCAATACCCACCACGTGCGACGGCGCCGCCTTGCCGGGGCGGCCGTCACTCCAAACCCCGTGGGCCCGGTTAACCAGTCGTCCGGAGGAGTCTATGAAGCGGATGTTCGCAGTGGCCCTGCTGGCCGCGCTCGTCGCGGTGACCATCGTCTCCCTGCACGCGCAGTCCCGACCTGTCGCCACGCACTACCTGATCCTGGCGACCGGCCAGGGCGACGACAGCACGGCATTCGCGAGTGCCGTCGCGGCAGCCGGCGGCACGCTGACAGGCGCCGTCGAGAGCATCGGCGTCGTCATGGCCGATTCCAGCGACCGCAACTTCGCCACGAAGATGGCGCAGCAACCCGGCGTGCAGAGCGTGGCCGAGGATCCGGAGATCCAGTGGCTCGACCCGAACGAAGGGGTCGTCGCGGCAGACGGCGTCGTGGCGGCTGGCGTCAACAGCGAGCCCTACTGGGGCTACCAGTGGAACCTCCGGCAGATTCACGCGGACCAGACGGCGGCCGCCGGCTTCATGGGGGATGAGTTGGTGCGCGCCCGCGTCGCCGTGCTCGACAGCGGCATCATCACGGACCAGCCCGACCTGGCTCCGAATCTCAACCTGGGGCTGAGCACCTCGTTCGTCCCGACCGAGCCCGACCTCAACCCGCCCGCAGGCACCTTCAACCACGGGTCCCACGTCGCCGGCATCATCGCCGCCGCGATCAACGACCGCGGCATCCAGGGGGTCGCTCCGAAGGCAGAACTGGTGGCCGTCAAGGTGCTGAGCGCCGCCGGGTCCGGCGCCTTCAGCTGGATCATCCAGGGCATCGACTACGCGTCGGGGCCGCGCGTGCACGCCGACGTGATCAACATGAGCCTCGGCGCCACCTTCGACATTCATCCCAGCGACCCGGCCGCCAACGCGGGAGGCCTGGGTGTGCTGTTCTCGGCGCTCAACCGGGCGGTCAACGAGGCGACCCGGCGCGGGACGCTCGTCGTCAGCGCCGCCGGCAACGAGGGCGTGGACCTCAACAGCTCGTACGTCGCGGTCCCGGCGCAGTCCGGCAACGGCATGGCCGTGGCGGCAACCGGCCCGTATTGCGGGGCGGACTACGACCGGCCCGCCTCCTACACCAATTACGGCCAGTCGGTGATCGGCGTGGCGGCGCCGGGCGGCGACGCCGTGTGCGAGGCCTCCTACCCGCTCGACATGGTGCTCAGCGCGGGCGGATGGGACTGGACTGTCAGCGGAAAGGGGAAGAAGACCGTGGTCGGAAAGGCCTACGCTTACTATTTCGCGGACGGCACCTCAATGGCGGCGCCGCACGTGGCCGGCCTGGCCGCGCTGATCGTCGGCGCCTACGGCCACATGCCCCCGGCGCAGCTGCAGGCCTGGATCGAGAACAGCGCCGACGACATCCTGCAGCCCGGAGCCGACCCCTACAGCGGCAAGGGCCGCATCAACGCGGCGCGCGCACTCGGCCTGCAGTAGCGACGCATTCG
>JAJXZZ010000297.1 GCA_021779795.1 Acidobacteriota bacterium
CGAGAAGTCGCCCGACCTGCGGCGCCAGGTCGCCGACGCCCTGTCGTCGATGCGCGACTCGGCGGGGATGCTGGTGCGGATGGCCCGGACCGAGACCGACCCGGCGCTGCGCAGGCGGATCGTCGAACGCCTCTCGACCATGAAGGACAAGGAGGCGACCGACTACATGATGGAGATCCTAAAGAAGTAAGAAGTACGAAGTGAGAAGTAAGAAGTAAGAAGTACGAAGTACGAAGTAAGAAGTACGAAGGGCGAAGCGGCGATCTCACAGCCGTCGCTTCGCACTTCCCACTTCGTACTTCCCACTTCGTACTTCGTACTTTTCGCCTGCCCGTTACTTCCTGGCCTTCTCCACTTCCCCCCACACCCTCAGCAGGTTGCCGCCCCAGATCTTGTCGATCTGCGCCTCGGTGTAGCCCCGGCGGACGAGCTCCACGGTGACGTTGAGCGCCTGGGTGTCGTCGTTGAACCCGGGGATGCCGCCGCCGCCGTCGAAGTCGGTGCCGATGCCCACGTGGTCGATCCCGGCCACCTTCACGGCGTGGTCGATGTGATCGACGAAGTCCTTGAGCGTCGCGCCCGGGTACTTCGCGTCGATCGCCTTCATCCGCTCCTCGTAGGTCGCGTAGAGTTTCTCCTGCGCGGCCTGCTGCTCGGGCGTCATGGCCGCCGCCCCGCCCGCTTGCCCCGCCGAAGCCGCCGGCGAAGGCCGGCTCCCGCCGCGCCGCTGGCCGCCCAGGCTCAGTTCGCGGCGCAGGGCCTCGATCGCCTGCCGCCGCTCGGGCGAGGGCGCCTTCAGGTAGTCGCTGAGCGCGACGATCTGGATGACGCCGCCGTTCTTCGCCAGCGCCCTCAGCTGATCGTCGGTGAGATTGCGGTCGCTCGCCGCGAGGGCCGCGCAGCCGGAGTGCGACTCGATGACCGGCGCCCTGGTGATCGCCAGCGTGTCCCAGAACGTCTTGGCCGAGGCGTGCGAGAGGTCCACCATCATCCCGAGGCGGTTCATCTCGGCCACGACCTTCTTCCCCTGCTCGGACAGGCCGTTGTGCAGCGGCGCCTTCGGCCCCGACGAGTCGGCCAGCTGGTTGTGCGCGCCGTGCACGATCGTCATGTACCTCGCGCCGCGCGCGTAGAACTCGCGCACGGCCGCCAGGTCCATGCCCGCCGGGTAGCCGTTCTCGACGCCGACCATGATCACGCGCCGGCCGGTCTTCGCGATCCGCTCGGCCTCGGCCGGCGTCCGCGCCAGCGCGCACAGCTCGGGGTGCATCTTCGTCAGCCGGTCGATCGCGTCGAACTTGGCCATCGCCTGGCCGTAGGCGGCCTGGTAGCCGGCCGGCGTGAAGTCGGGCCGCTGGGCGACGAACACGGCGAGGAAGACGCCGTCGAGATCGCCGATCTTCATCTTGACGAGGTCGCTCTTCAGGTTGGTGAGCGTGCCCGGGTCGAGCGCCGGCGTGGCGTAGTTCGCCCCGCCGATGTCGACGTGGGTGTCGATCGTCAGCGCCCGCGAGTGGATGGCCCGGGCCCTGGCGAGCAGCGCCGCCTCGGGATCGCCCGGGCCCGCCGCGAGCCCGCCGACCGCCGCCAGCGACAGAACGAGAACCGACGCGAAGAACGAATGATTCACAACCATGTTAATGTCCGGTGCGCGAGTGGAACATTCGAGGCGGCGCGCCCGACGGCGGGCACGCCACCGCTCTCAGCCGTGAGATACGCCGGGCGCGCGGAAAGCGCTTACCGGCGGACGCACGCCGCCAGGATCGCGACGGCCCGGCGGCAGTCCTCCTCGCCGATCCCGTAGTGGGTCACCAGCCGCAGCCGGCCCGCGCCGAAGTCGGACACCAGCAGGCCGGCAACCGCGGCCTCGGCCTGCACGCGCTCGGCCTCCGCCGCGCTCGCCACCCGGAAGATGACGATATTGGTCCGGACGGCCTCGAGGTCCACCGTCACGCCGGGCAGGCCGGCCAGCCCCTCGGCCAGGATCCGCGCGTGGCGGTGATCCTCGGCGAGCCGGTCCACCATCTTCGTGAGCGCCACGATGCCCGGCGCCGCGATGACGCCGGCCTGGCGCATGCCGCCGCCGAGGATCTTGCGCATGCGCCGCGCGCGGTCCACGAAGTCGGCCGGGCCGCAGATGAGCGATCCGACCGGCGCCGCGAGCCCCTTCGACAGGCAGAGCTGCACCGACGTGACGTGCTCGGTCCACGCCGTGACGGGGCGGCCCGCCGCCACCGCCGCGTTGAACAGCCGCGCGCCGTCGAGGTGCACGGGCAGGCCGTGCCGCCGCGCGATGGCGGCCACCTCGGCGAAGTACGACGGCTCCAGCACCGCGCCGCCGCACCGGTTGTGCGTGTTCTCGAGGCAGATCACGCCGGGCGGCGCCCAGTGGTAGAAGTGGTAGTGGTGCGCCGGCGAGTGGATCGCCGCCTCGACCGCCTCGAGCGGCAGCGTGCCGTCCGGGTTGGTCGGGACGGTGTGCAGCACCATCCCGCCCAGCGCCGACGCCGAGCCGTTCTCGTACTGGAAGATGTGCGACTCGTCGCCGAGGATCACCTCCTGGCCGCGCTGGCCGTGCGCCAGCAGCGACGCCAGGTTCCCCATCGTCCCGCTGGTGACGAACAGGCCGGCCTCCATGCCGGTCACCCGCGCCGCCAGCGCCTCGAGCTCGTTGACCGTCGGGTCGTCCCCGAACACGTCGTCGCCAACTTCAGCCGCCGCCATCGCCTGCCGCATCTCGGGCGTGGGCAGGGTCACTGTATCGCTTCGCAAATCTATGGCCATAGGTTCCCCGGAACTGGCTTCAGGCTACAGGCCTCGGGCTTCGGGCCTGCGCGGCGCGACTCGCGTGACCCAGCCTGAAGCCTTGAGTCCTGCGCCATGAGCCCGCAGGTTACTTTGCTTCCCTGACCCACCTGTCCATCCACGCGATGAACTCGTGGTACCACAGCGCCGAGTTCGCCGGCTTGTTGATCCAGTGCCCCTCGTCGGGGAACTCGATCATCTTCGACGGCACGCCGAGCCGCTGCAGCGTCGTGAACAGCTGCAGCCCCTCGCCCACCGGCACGCGGAAGTCCAGCTCGCCGTGCATGACGAGCGTCGGCGTCTTGAAGTTCTGCGCGTACATGTGCGGCGACCACTTCGCGTACAGCTCGCGATTGGTCCACGGCGTTCCCTTCAGATCCCACTCGGGGAACCACAGCTCCTCGGTCGCGCCGTACATGCTCGTCAGGTTGTAGACGCCGGAGTGCGAGACGATGGCCCGGAACCTCGTCGTGTGGCCGAGGAACCAGTCCATCATGTAGCCGCCGAACGATCCGCCCGCCGCGCCGGCGCGCCCCTTCTCGACGTAGGGCAGCGCCTCGGCGAAGTCGGCCCCCTTCATCAGGTCCTCGTACACCTGGCCGCCCCAGTCGCCGCTGATCTCGTCGGTGAACGCCTGGCCGAAGCCGGTCGATCCGTGCGGGTTCGGCATGACGACGACGTAGCCGGCCGAGGCGAAGACCTGGGAGTTCCAGCGGAACGTCCAGCCGTCCTCCCACGAGTTCTGCGGGCCGCCGTGCACGAGGTAGAGCAGCGGGTACTTGCGCCCCTCGACGAAGTCCGGCGGCTTGACGATCCACATCTGGATCTTCGCGCCGCCCGCGCCGTCGTACCAGGCGCTCTCGGCCGGGCGCAGCTTGAAGTCGGCCAGGCCCGGATTCGTGTTGGTGAGCCGCGTGACGCCCTCGAGCGCCCGGCCGCCGTCGAGCGTGCCGGCGAAGACCTCGGAGGGCGCCGTCAGGCTGCTCCGGCTGAAGACCAGCCGCTTCCCGTCGGCCGACACGTGCAGGTCGCCATTGGCGCCGCTCGTCACGATCGGCCGCGGGCTGCCGCCCGCGAGCGGCAGGCTGAAGATGTCCACGCGGCCGTCGTTCTCGGCGGTGAGGTAGATCGTCTTCGAATCCGGCGCCCACACGCAGCCGTCGGCCGAGCGGTCCCACGACGGCGTGATCGAGCGCGAAGACCCGGCCTGCCGGTCGTAGAGCATCAGCTGCCAGCGGTCCGCCTCGAAGCCCGGCCGCTGCTGCGCGCGGTACGCGATGTAGCGGCCGTCGGGCGAGTAGGCCGGCCCCTCGTCGGCGGCCGGGTTGCCTGTGATCTTGCGCGGCGCGGCCGAGGGGCTCGTGAGATCGATGACGAAGATGTCGCTGTTGGTGCTGATCGCCTCGACCGGGTCGGTCTTCTCGACGAAGGCCAGCTCTTTCGAGTCGGGCGAGAAGGCGTAGCCGTCGGGTCCGCCCAGCGAGAACGGCGGGACGTCGGCCGTGCCCGGCGTCAGGTCGCGCGGCTTCTTCGATCCGTCCGCCGGCACGACGAACAGGTGGCTG
>JAJXZZ010000012.1 GCA_021779795.1 Acidobacteriota bacterium
GCGGAGGGCGGTAGCCCCGCCTCACGCCTCCCGCCTTCTGGTCGTGCATATGCAGCCCACTCCCCGTTCCCTTCGTCTCCACATCGGCATCTTCGGCCGCCGCAACGTCGGCAAGTCGTCGCTCCTGAACGCGATCACGCGGCAGCGGGTGTCGATCGTCTCGGAGGCGGCCGGCACGACGACCGACCCGGTGGAGAAGCCGATGGAGCTGCTGCCGCTCGGGCCGGTGCAGTTCGTGGACACCGCGGGCATCGACGACGAGGGCGCGCTCGGGGAGCTGCGGATCGAGCGGACCAAGGCGGTGCTCGACCGCGTCGATCTCGGCGTCGTCGTCACCGAGGGCGGGGGCTGGGGCGGCTTCGAGGAATCGCTGGTCGGCGAGCTCGAGAGCCGCCGGGTGCCCGTGCTGGTGGTCTTCAACAAGTCGGACGTGCGGCGGGCGGGCGAGGCGGAGGCGGCCGCGCTCGATCGGGTCCGGGTCCCGTGGGTGGAGGCGTCCGCGCTCACCGGGGAAGGTGTCGAGCGCGTCCGCGAGGCGCTGCTCGCCCTGGCGCCGGCCGACTTCTTCGACAGCCGGCGGCTGGTCGCCGACCTGGTGCCGCCGGGCGAGGTGGCGGTGCTGGTCGTCCCGATCGACAAGGAGGCGCCGAAGGGGCGGCTCATCCTGCCGCAGGTGATGTCGATCCGCGACCTGCTCGACGGCGAGTCGATGGCGATGGTGGTGCAGGACCGCGAGCTGCGCCTCGCGCTGGCGCGGCTCGCCGGGCCGCCCGCGCTCGTCGTGACCGACTCGCAGGCGTTCCTGAAGGTGGCCGCCGACGTGCCGCCCGAGGTGCCGATGACCTCGTTCTCGATCCTGATGGCGCGCTTCCAGGGCGACCTGGCCGAGCAGGTGAGGGGCACGCTCGGCATCGAGCGGCTGCGGGGCGGCGACCGCGTGCTCGTGGCCGAGGCCTGCGCGCACCACCCGATCGGCGACGACATCGGCCGCGTCAAGATCCCGCGCTGGCTGACGCAGTACGTCGGCGCGACGCTGAACTTCGTCCACGTGCAGGGGCGCGACTTCCCGGCCGACCTCTCGCCGTTCCGCCTGGTCGTCCACTGCGGCAACTGCGTCGGCAACCGGCGCGAGATGATGTCGCGCATCCACCGGTGCCGCCTGGCCGGTGTGCCGATCACCAACTACGGCCTGACGATCGCGTATTCGCTCGGCATCTTCGAGCGGGCGCTCCGGCCGTTCCCGGCCGCGCTGGAGGCCCTCGATGCCGCGCGGGCTTGAGCGGCTCGATCGCGAGACCCTGGTCGGCTGGCTGCGCGAGACCGACCCGGCCGAGCTCGAGCGGCTCTGGTCGCGGGCCGACCGGGTGCGCGCGGCCCATGTCGGCGACGCCGTCCACCTCCGCGGCCTGGTCGAGATCTCCAACCACTGCGTGCGCGACTGCCTCTACTGCGGGATCCGCGCGCACTCGCCCGGGCTGGCCCGCTACCGGATGGCGGCCGGCGAGATCCTGGAGTGCGCGCGCGAGGCGAAGCGCCTCGGCTACGGGACGGTGGTGCTGCAATCGGGGGAGGACCCCGGCCTGACGCGCGCGTTCGTCTCGGGCGTCATCCGGGCCATCAAGTCCGAGACGGGCCTGGCCGTCACGCTCGGCCTCGGCGAGCGAACCGACGACGAGCTGGCGGCGTGGAAGGCGGACGGCGCCGACCGCTTCCTGCTGCGGTTCGAGACGTCGGATCCCGCCCTCTACCGGCGCATCCACCCGTCGCTGCCCGGCGCGCCGTCGGACCGGGTCGCGCAGCTGCGTCGGATGCGCGCGATGGGGTACGAAATCGGCAGCGGCGTCATGGTCGGCATCCCCGGCCAGACCTGGGACATCCTGGCGCGCGACGTCGAGACGATCCGCGATCTCGACAGCGACATGGTGGGCATCGGGCCGTTCCTGCCGAGCCCGCGCGCGCCGCTCGGCGGAAGCGGGGCCGGCACGCTCCGCGCCCCGGCGGACGAGCAGGTGCCGAACGACGAGTTGACGACGCTGAAGGTGGTGGCGCTGACGAGGCTGGCGTGCCCCGAGGCCAACCTGCCGAGCACGACCGCGCTGGCCACGATCGACCCGGCCTCGGGCCGCGAGCTGGGGCTCACGCGGGGCGCGAACGTCGTCATGCCGAACCTGACGCCGTCGCGCTACCGCGTCCTCTACGAGATCTACCCGGGCAAGGCGGGCCTGCACGAAACGGCCGACGTCGGCCACGCGGTCCTCGAGCGCCGCATCGCGGCGATCGGCCGGCACGCGGGAACGGGGCCGGGGGCGAGGGGGCGGTAATCCCGGAGAACCGCTCCGCCCCCCTGGCCCTCCGCCTTCCTAGCAGTACACGTCCCGTTCCCCAGCCCGGACCCGCTCCATCAGTTGCCGCGAGCGGGCCCGCGGCCACTCGTCCATGCCTTCGAGCGCCTGCGCGATGCAGCGGTCGCCGACCTGCCTGGTTTCCGGCGTCGCGTAGTCGAGCAGGTACTCCAGGAACGTGGACAGCCCGTTCGGGTCGCAGTGCTGCTTGATGTCGCCCGGCTTGGCGAGGTCCATGAAATCGGCGCCCGTCCGACCCAGGCGGTAGCAGCCGGTGCAGAACGACGGGATGTAGCCGAGCGACGCCACGTCGCGCACCACCTCGTCGAGGCTGCGGTGGTCGCCCAGGCAGAACTGGCTCGCGTCGAGCCGCTCGTCCTCGGCGTAGCCGCCGGGGTTCGTGCGGCTGCCCGCCGAGATCTGGGACACGCCGAGCGCGAACGTCTCGCGGCGGATGTTGGCCGACTCGCGCGTGGACATGATGATGCCGGTGTAGGGGACCGCCAGGCGGAGGATCGCCACGATCTTCCGGAAGTCCACGTCGCCGACCGCGTGCGGCGGGTGGCTGGCCAGGTCCGACCCGGTGGCCGGCTCGAGGCGCGGCACGCTGATGGTGTGCGGGCCGACGCCGAACGCCGCCTCGAGGTGCCGGATGTGCTGCATCAGGGCGAGCAGCTCGAAGCGCCAGTCGAACAGGCCGAACAGCACGCCGATGCCGACGTCGTCGATGCCGGCCTCCATGGCCCGGTCCATCGCGGTCACCCGCCAGGCGTAGTCGCGCTTCTTGCCGCCGAGGTGGACGGCGGCGTAGGTCTGGTGGTGATAGGTCTCCTGGAACAGCTGGTAGGTGCCGATCTTGCGCGCCTTCAGCTCCCGGAACTCGTCGAGCGTCAGCGGCGCGACGTTGGCGTTGACGCGGCGCACCTCGCCCGGGCCGTTCTTCACGCCGTAGATCGTGTCGATGCAGTCGAGCACGTACTGGAACCCCTGCTTCGGGTACGACTCGCCGGCGACGAGCAGCACGCGCTTGTGCCCCTGGTCGATCAGCGTCCGGATCTCCCGCGCGATCTCCTCCTGCGACAGCGCCCGCCGCACGAGCGACGTGTTGCGCGCGCGGAAGGCGCAGTAGGTGCACTCGTTGGCGCACAGGTTCGAGACGTAGAGCGGGGCGAAGAGGACCAGCCGGCGGCCGTAGATGGTGTCCTTGACGCGCTCGGCGGTCGAGAACAGCTCGGCGAGCAGGCCGGGGTCGCTGACGTTCATCAGCACGGCCATGTCGGCCGCCTCGAGGCCGCCGAGCTGGCGGGCCTTGGCCAGCACGTCGCGGACCGCGGCGGCGTCGGCCGCCCGGGCATGCTCGAGGGTGTGGACGATGGATGATTCGTCGATGAAGAGTCCGTCGTGCGGTGCCATGACAGCTCCCAGTATACGTCCGCGCTCGGGCCTCGGCCGGGACGCCGGGCCGGCCGGGACCGTGTGATACCATGACCTCTCTCGGCCCCGCTCGCACGGCCCCGGCACGAGTTTCCGCCCGTCCAGGACGGGCGCCATCATGCAGACCGAGACGCCCAACGTTCCGTCGCTCCAGGGCTCGCCGAGGCGCGGGCGGCACCCGCTCGACGCGCTGTTCGCGCCGCGAACCGTGGCGCTCGTCGGCGCGTCGGAGCAGGCGGGCTCGGCCGGCCGCTCGCTGCTCTGGAACCTCATCAGCAGCCCGTTCGGGGGCACCGTCTACCCGGTGACGCCCAACCGGCCGCACGTGCTGGGCATCCGGGCCTACCCCTCGATCGCCGCGCTGCCCGAGCCGATCGACCTGGCCCTGCTCGCCGTGCCGGCCCCCGAGACGCCGGCGCGCATCCAGGAGTGCGTCGCCGCGGGCGTCGCGACGGCCGTCATCGTGTCGGGCGGGTTCCGCGAGACGGGCCTCGACGGCCTGGCGCTCGAGTACGAGATCCTCGACATCGCCCGCCGCGGCGGCCTGCGCATCGTGGGCCCGAACTCGTTCGGCGTGATGAGCCCGGTCACCGGCCTGAACGCGACCGGCGCGGCCGCGGACGCGCGCCCCGGCACCATCGCCTTCATCAGCCAGAGCGGCGCGCTCTGCAACGCGGTGCTCGACTGGAGCCGGAAGATGACGGTGGGGTTCTCCCGCTTCGTCTCGGTCGGCTCGATGCTCGACATCGGGTGGGGCGATCTCATCGACTACATGGGCGACGATCCCCGCACGCGCAGCATCGTCATCTACATGGAGTCGATCGGCGACGCCCGCGGCTTCCTCTCGGCGGCCCGCGAGGTGGCCTTCAGCAAGCCGATCATCGTCCTCAAGGCCGGCCGGACGGCGGCCGCCGCCCGCGCGGCCGTCTCGCACACCGGGGCGCTCACCGGCAGCGACGCGGTGCTCGACGCGGCGTTCCGCCGGGGAGGCGTGCTGCGCGTCGGGTCGATGTCCGAGCTGTTCGACATCGCCGAGGTGCTCGGCAAGCAGCCGCGGCCCCGCGGCCCGCGCCTGGCCATCGTGACCAACGCCGGCGGCGCCGGCGTGCTGGCCACCGACGCGCTGCTGGCGAACCGCGGCGAGCTGGCCGCGCTCTCCCCGCAGACCATCGAGGCGCTCGACGCCGAGCTGCCCCGGCACTGGAGCCACGCCAACCCGATCGACGTGCTCGACGACGCGACGCCGGAGCGGTACGCGAAGGCGGTGGAACTGGCGGCCGCGGATCCGAACGCCGACGGCGTGCTGGCCATCCTGACGCCGCAGCCGTCCGCCGAGCCGTCCCGCACGGCCGGGCTCCTGCAGCAGCGCATGGCCGGGCACGCCAAGCCGATCCTGGCGGCGTGGATGGGCGGCGTCGAGGTGGCCGCCGGCGGCGACGCCCTCGCGAGGTCCGGCATCCCGGCGTTCGCGGACCCCGACACGGCGGCGCGCGTCTTCACGCTCATGTGGCGGCACAGCTACGTCGTCCGCGGCCTGTACGAGACGCCGTCGCTGGCCGCCGACGCCGCGGGCGAGACGGCGCGCGGGCGCGTCGAGGCGATGGTGCAGGCGGTGCGCGCGGCCGGGCGCACGCTGATGACCGAGGTCGAGTCGAAGCAGGTCCTGGCCGCCTACGGGATCCCGGTCGTCGAGACGCGCGTCGCGGCGACCGAGGACGAGGCCGTCGCGCAGGCCCGCGAGATCGGGTTCCCGGTCGTCCTGAAGCTCCTCTCCGAGTCGATCACGCACAAGACCGAGGTCGGCGGCGTGCAGCTCAACCTGCAGGACGGCGCCTCGGTCCGCCAGGCGTTCCAGCGCATCCGCGCCGCGGTCGCCGAGCGGGCCGGCCGCGGCCACATGCGCGGCGTCACCGTCCAGCCGATGGTCGCGCTCGACGGGTTCGAGCTGATCGTGGGCAGCGTGGTGGACCCGCAGTTCGGGCCGGTCGTGATGTTCGGATCCGGCGGGCACCTGCTCGATGTCTACGCCGACCGGGCGCTCGCGCTGCCGCCGCTCAACACGACGCTGGCCCGGCGGATGATGGAGCAGACGCGGATCTTCAAGGCGCTCGGCGGCGTGCCGGGGCGACGGCCGGTGGATCTCGCGGCGCTCGAGCGGGTCCTCGTGCGGTTCGGGCAGATGCTCGTCGAGCAGCCCTGGATCAGCGAGGTGGACATCAACCCGCTGCTCGCCTCCGCCGACCGCACCGTGGCGCTCGACGCGCGGATCGTGCTCCACGGAGCCGACGTCCCGAGCGAGCGGATCCCGAGGCCCGCGATCCGGCCCTACCCGGCGCAGTATGTCGGCGGCTGGACGCTCCGCGACGGGCGCCAGGTCACGATCAGGCCGATCCGGCCCGAGGACGAGCCGCTGATGGTCGCCTTCCACGGGCGGCTGTCGGAGCGCTCGGTGTACTTCCGCTACTTCCACCTGCTCAAGCTCAACCAGCGCGTGGCGCACGACCGGCTCACGCGCATCTGCTTCATCGACTACGAGCGCGAGATGGCGCTCGTCGTCGAGCACCGCGACCCGGCATCGGGCGAGTCCCGGATCATGGGCGTCGGCCGGCTCACGCGCGTCCACGGGACGACGGAGGCCGAGGTGGCCGTGCTCGTGGCCGACGAGTTCCAGCGGCAGGGGCTTGGCGGGGAGTTGCTGCGCCGGGTCGTCGCCGTGGCCTCGGCCGAAGGGCTGACGCGCGTCTACGGCGACGTGCTCACCGAGAACGTCGAGATGATCCGGCTCGGCGAGCGGCACGGCTTCACGGTGCAGCTGAAGCCCGACGACCCGCAGGTCGTGCGCGTCTCGCTCGACCTTCCCGCGGAGTCCTCCCACCCGTGACCGTCCCCAACCGGGCGCCCGAGCGCCTGCGCGTGCAGATCCGCGGAGCGGTGCAGGGCGTCGGCTTCCGCCCGTTCGTCTACCGGCTCGCGCGCGAGCTGGACCTGGCCGGCTGGGTGATCAACTCGTCGTCGGGTGTCGTCGTCGAGGTCGAGGGGCCGGCCGAGGCGCTCGAGCGCTTCCTGGTCCGCGTCGTCCGCGACTGCCCGGCGCGCGCGATCGTGCAGGGAACCGAGTCGGCCTACTTCGACGCGGTCGGGTACCGCGGCTTCGAGATCCGCGAGAGCGCCGGCGGCGAGAAGACGGCGCTCGTGCTGCCCGACATCGCCACCTGCCCGAACTGCCTCGAGGATCTGCGCGACCCGGGCAACCGGCGCTACCGGTACCCGTTCACCAACTGCACCAACTGCGGCCCGCGCTTCTCCATCGTCGAATCGCTGCCCTACGATCGGCCGAACACGACGATGGCCCGCTTTGCCATGTGCGAGGCCTGCCGGCGCGAGTACGCGGACCCGGGCGACCGCCGCTTCCACGCGCAGCCGAACGCGTGCCCGGCGTGCGGCCCCCGCCTGGAGTGGTGGGACGCCGACGGGCAGGCGCTGGCGGCAGGGGAGGAGGCGCTGCGCGCCGCCGAGGCGGCCATCGCCGGCGGCGCGATCGTGGCCGTCAAGGGGCTGGGCGGATTCCACCTGGTGGTCGATGCCCGCAACGACGAGGCGGTGAAGCGGCTGCGCCTGGCGAAGGCGAGGGAAGAGAAGCCGTTCGCGCTGATGGCGCCGACGCTGGCCGCGGTCGAGCGGTTCTGCGAGGTGGGGGAGCGCGAGGCGCGGCTGCTGACCTCGCCCGAGTCGCCGATCGTGCTGCTCAGGGCGCGCGCCGCGGGCGGCGGCGCCGCCTCGCCGTCGGTCGCGCCGTCGGTCGCGCCGGGCAATCCGTATCTCGGCGTCATGCTGCCGTACACGCCGCTGCACCACCTGCTCGCGGGCGACCTGGGCTTTCCCATCGTCGCGACGAGCGGCAATCGCAGCGACGAGCCGATCTGTACCGACGAGCGGGAAGCCGTCGAGCGGCTGCGCGGCCTGGCCGACTGGTTCCTGGTCCACGACCGCCCGATCGCGCGGCACGTGGACGATTCGATCGTGCGCGTCGCCGCGGGACGCGAGCTGGTGCTGCGGCGGGCGCGCGGCTACGCGCCGCTGCCGGTGCGGCTGGCGGCCGACGGGCGCCCGGTGCTCGGCGTCGGCGCCCACCTCAAGAACAGCGTGGCCTTCTCGGTGGGCGCGAACGTGTTCGTCAGCCAGCACATCGGCGACCTCGAGACGGCCGAGGCCGAAGGCGCGTTCGAGCGCGTGATCGACGCGTTCGAGAGGCTCTACGCGTCGGCCCCGGCCGAGGTCGCGTGCGATGCCCATCCCGACTACCTGTCCAGCGCCTACGCGCGCCGGCGCGGCCTGCCGACGCGGGAGGTGCAGCACCACGTGGCGCACGTGCTCGGCTGCATGGCCGAGAACGAGGTGGCGCCGCCGGCGCTTGGCGTGTCGTGGGACGGCACCGGCTTCGGCCCCGACGGCACGATCTGGGGAGGCGAGTTCCTGGCGGTCGGCCCGTCGGCCGTCACGCGCGTGGCGTCGTTCCGGCCGTTCCCGCTGCCGGGCGGGGACCGGGCCGCGAAAGAGCCGCGCCGCGCGGCCCTCTCGCTGCTGCACGCGGCCTTCGGGCCGGCTGCCTGGGGGATGACGGCGCTGCCGCCGCTGGCCGCGTTCGACGGCCGGGAGCGCGACATCGTGCGGGCGATGATCGAGCGCCGGATGAACGCGCCGCTGACATCGAGCGTGGGCCGGCTGTTCGACGCCGTCGCGTCGATCGCCGGGCTGCGGCAGCGCATGCGGTACGAGGGGCAGGCGGCGATGGAGCTCGAGTTCGCCCTCGAGGGGGTGGACGAGGAGAGCAGCTACCCCCTGCCCGTGTCGGGCGCGGGGCCGGCTGCGGGCGGGAACGCGCCGGCGCTCTCGGCGCCGCCGGCATGGATCGTGGAGTGGGCGCCGCTGGTGCGCGCGGTCGTGGCCGACGTCGAGGCCGGCCGCCCGGCGGGGGTGATCGCGGCGCGGTTCCACAACGCGCTGGCGGACGTCGTGGCCGAGGTCGCGACGCGCGCCGGGCTCGAACTCGTGGTACTCTCGGGCGGGTGCTTCCAGAACCGGTACCTGCTGGAACGGGCCATCGCGCGGCTGCGCGCGGCAGGCTTCAGGCCCGTGTGGCATCAGCGCGTCCCGCCGAACGACGGCGGGATCTCGCTCGGGCAGGTGGCGGCGGTGAAGTGGAAGCTCGCATAGCAGCGGACCACGGAAGGACGCCGGGGGACGGGGTAGCCGGCAGCGGATCTCGGCCTTGAGCCTTAAGCCTTTTTCCCTGAGCCTTGAGCCCTGAGCCTTGAGCCTTTTGGAGGCCCTATGTGCCTGGCAGTGCCCGGCCAGATCGTGAGCGTCTCGGATGACGACCCCGTCCTGCGGACGGGGCAGGTGAGCTTCGGCGGCGTGGTCAAAGAGGTGAGCCTCGCCTACGTGCCGGCCGCCGGGATCGGCGACTACGTGATCGTGCACGCGGGGTTCGCGCTCAGCCAGGTGGACGAGGCCGAGGCGGTGCGGATGTTCGACGACCTCACCCGTCTCGCCGCGCTGTCGGAAGAGCCGGGAGAGCCCACGGCATGAAATTCCTGGACGAGTACCGGGATCCCGAGGCGGCCAGGCGCCTGGTCGAGGCGACCTGGCGGCTGGTCACGCGGCCGTGGACGATCATGGAAGTCTGCGGCGGGCAGACGCACGCGATCGTGCGCCACGGGATCGACGAGGTGCTGCCCGCGGGCGTGACGCTGCTGCACGGGCCGGGCTGCCCGGTGTGCGTCACGCCGCTCGAGAAGATCGACCGCGCCATCGCCCTCGCGTCCCGGCCGGACGTCATCTTCTGCTCGTTCGGCGACATGCTGCGCGTGCCGGGCAGCGAGCGCGACCTGCTCTCGGTGAAGGCGGCCGGCGGCGACGTCCGCATCGTCTACTCGCCCCTCGATGCGCTCCAGGTGGCGGTGGAGAACCCGGGGCGGCAGGTGATCTTCTTCGCGGTCGGGTTCGAGACCACCGCGCCCGGCAACGCCATGGCCGTTTTCCAGGCCAGGCGCGCGGGCGTCTCCAACTTCAGCCTCCTCGTGTCGCACGTGCTCGTCCCGCCGGCCCTCGAGGCCATCCTGGGCTCGCCCGACTGCCGCGTGCAGGGGTTCCTGGCCGCCGGGCACGTCTGCGCCGTGATGGGCTTCACCGAGTACCTGCCGATCGCGACGCGGTACCGGGTGCCGATCGTCGTCACCGGCTTCGAGCCGCTCGACATCCTGCAGGGGCTCTACCTCTGCCTGAAGCAGCTCGAGGAGGGACGCGCCGAGGTCGAGAACCAGTACGCGCGGGTGGTCAGCGAGCAGGGGAACCGCCCCGCGCAGGCGCTGGTGGCCGAGGTCTTCGGCGTGGTGCCGCGCGCGTGGCGGGGGATCGGCGAGATCCCGGGGAGCGGCCTCGGCCTCAGGGATGAGTACGCGGACTTCGACGCCGAGCGCCGGTTCGACCTCGCCAGCGTGGGGCCCCGCCCGGAGCCGGCCGAGTGCATCGCCGGCCTCGTCCTGCAGGGCCTCAAGAAGCCTCACGAATGCGGGGCGTTCGGCAGCCGGTGCACGCCCGAGCATCCGCTGGGCGCGACGATGGTGTCGTCGGAAGGGGCGTGCGCGGCGTACTTCCGCCACCGCCGGGTGGCGGCCGGACAGGCAGGCACACGATGAGCGATGCGCGCGGGTTCGAACCGTCCTGCCCGGCGCCGGTCGGCCGCTACGGCCAGGTGCTGATGGCGCACGGCGGCGGCGGCCGGCTGATGCACGAGCTGCTCGAGCGCGTGTTCCTGCCGGCATTTGCCAACCCGGCCCTCGCGGCGGGCCACGACGCCTCGATCGTCGAGGCCGGGGGCGCGCGCGTCGCGTTCACCACCGACTCCTACGTCGTCCGGCCGCTGTTCTTCCCCGGCGGCAGCATCGGCACGCTGGCCGTCAACGGCACGGTCAACGACCTCGCCATGGCGGGAGCCCGGCCGCTGGCGCTCAGCGCGGGGTTCATCATCGAGGAAGGGCTGCCGGTCGAGACGCTCGAGCGGGTGGTCGCGTCGATGCGCGCCGCGGCGGACGAGTCGGGCGTCGCCATCGTGACGGGCGACACCAAGGTCGTGGATCACGGCAAGGGCGACGGCGTGTTCGTCAACACGTCGGGCATCGGCCTGGTCGAGCACGATCTGCCGATCCTGCCGGCGAGCGTCAGGCCGGGCGACGCGGTGATCGTCAGCGGCGACCTCGGCCGGCACGGCATGGCGATCATGGCCGCCAGGGAAGGGCTGAGGTTCGAGAGCGCGATCGAGAGCGACTGCGCGCCGGTGTGGGCGCCGGTGCGGGAACTGCTGGACGCCGGCGTGGAGGTGCACTGCCTGCGCGACCTCACCCGCGGCGGGCTGGCCAGCGCGCTCAACGAGATCGCCGGCGCGGCGCGCGTCGGCATCACCATCGACGAGCGCGACGTCGCGGTCAGGGAGGACGTCCGGGGCGCGTGCGAGATTCTCGGGTTCGACCCGATGTACGTCGCCAACGAGGGGCGCTTCGTCGCGTTCGTGCCCGAGGCGGATGCGGCCCGGGCCGTCGAGCTGCTGCGCCGCCACCCGGTGAGCGCGGGCGCCGCCGTCGCGGGGCGCGTGCGCGCGGAGGGGAGCCCCGCCGTGCGGGTCCGCAGCCTGCTCGGGGTGACGCGGGTGCTCGACATGCTCAGCGGCGAGCAGTTGCCCCGGATCTGCTAAGATTCCGACACCATGATCTGGTCCTTCGTCCGCAGCGGCGAGCGCCTGTCCTGCGAGATCCGCCGCGACCCTCTCGGGCTCTACGAATTCGTCGTGACCCACCCCGACGGATCCGAGCGCACCGAGCGGTTCGAGGAGCCGGCCGACGTCGTCGCCCGGTCGGTGGACGTCATGCGCGGCCTCGTGGAGGACGGCTGGCGTTCGGCCCGGCAGGACGAGCCGGCAGTCGGCTGACGAGGCTCGATGGCCTGCCGATGACGTGGAGGGGTGACGCCGTCACCCCTAAAAGGGACAGTTACACACCTGGACGCGGCGCCCGGCCGAAGAAAACCCCCGCCAGTTCGACATGGGTCCTTGGTACCGTCATTGCTCCCTCGATTGTCGTTCAAGGCAATTCTGTGCCCCCCGGCGCGGACGTGTCCGCCGACGGAGCGCAGTTTATCGGTCCGGCCCGACCGAGCCGGACGGGAAGCGAGGGATGACATGCACGACGGCGAAGCACAGGTGGACACGGTCCGCCGCGTGCGCGCGGAGTTCCTCGAAATGCCGGGACTCAAGCTGACGGTGTGGCAGGCTCAGCGGCTGTGGGGCGTCGATCGGCCCACGTGCGAGGCGGTCATCGAAGAGCTGACCGAAGCACGGTTCCTCGCGCGCACGCGCGACGGGGCCATCGTGCTCCGGTCCTCGACGCTGATGTAAGGCCTACTTGCCGAAATCCACTTTTGGGACCTGCCTGGCTTCCGCAGGGGCCTTGAAGAACGGGTACTCCTTGAACCCGAACAGCCGGCCCGTGATGTTCGACGGAAACGATCGCCGGAGCGTGTTGTAGGCCTGCACCTTCTCGTTGTAGCGCATCCGCTCGACGGCGATCCGGTTCTCGGTCCCCGACAGCTCGTCCATCAGGCGGGCGAACTGTTGATCGGCCTTGAGGTTGGGGTAGTTCTCCACGACAACGAGCAGGCGCGCCAGGGCGGAGGTCTGCTCGTTGGCGGCGGCCATCTTCTGCTCGGGCGTCTGGGCGCCGGCCATCTTCGCGCGCGAGTCGGCGATGGCCTGCAGCACGCCCTGCTCGTGCGCCGCGTAGCCCTTGACCGTGCTGACCAGGTTGGGGATCAGGTCGTTGCGCCGCTGCAGCTGGTTCTCGACCTGGGCCCATTGGGCCTTGATGCCCTCCTCCTCGCCGACGTACTTGTTGTACGAGCAGCCGGACAGGGCCAGGGCGCTCGCGCCCAGCCAGACCACCAGCGCGCCCCGCACGAGCATCGCCGCTCTCTTCGATCGCATCGTCTCACCCTCCGCTCTGAGCCCTGCCCGCCTCCGCGCGCAGCGCTGCGGCGAGGTCCGCCGTAGCCTTGGCGAAGGCGGAAGCCCTGCCCCCTCAGCCTACCAACTCGCTCCGCCGCCCCCGCCGCCGCTCATGCCGCCGCCGAAGCCGCCGAACCCGCCGCCGAAGCCGCCGCTGCCGCCGCCTCCGCCGAAACCTCCGCCGAACGGGCCGACGCCGCTGTTCCACCCGCTCCAGCCGCCGCCGCCCCAGCCGCTTCGGGGGCCGCCCGGCCGGAACCCCCGTCCGCCGCGGCTCGAGAAGGCGCTCACGATCGTGACGAGGACGATGGCGCCGAGCACCACCCAGAGGGGAATCCCGCCGGACCGCGCGCGGCGCGCCGGCGCGGGCGGCGGCACGTCGGCGAGCGAGACGTGGCGCGCCTGGGCGATGCGCCCGACGATGCGCGTGACGCCGGCCGCGAGGCCCGGCCCGAACCGGCCCTGCCGGAACTCGGGCGCCATGAACTCGCGGCTCGTCTCGCCGGCGAAGCCGTCGGTGATGTACTCCTCGAGGCCGTAGCCGACCTCGATCCAGAGGCGCCGGTCGCGGACGGCCAGCAGCACCAGCAGGCCGTTGTCCTTGCCCTTCTCGCCGATGCCCTTGCCGTGGTTCTCGAACAGCTTGACCGCGTATTCGCGGATGTCGCCGTACGGCGCGAACGTCGGAACCGTCACGACGACGACCGCATCGCCCGTTGCCGCCTGGAGCGCGCGGATGGTCCGATCCATCGACGCGGCGCTGGCCGGGTCGATGACGTTCGCGAAGTCGTTGACCGGCTCGGTCAGCGTCGGCAGGCCGGCGGATTGAGCCCCGCAGGGGCGCGGCGCGGCCAGGACCGCCACGGCCACGAGCAGCAGGGCGACGGCCACCGGCAGCAGCCGGCGCGCGCGCCTCAGCGTGACCATCCGTCCACCAGGGCGACGAGGCGCTCGACCGCCTGCAGGTAACCCGGGAAGAACGCGCCGGTGTCGGGCGCGCGGAGCCGATCGGGCCCGCTCTCGGCCAGCAACGGGCGCAGCGAGGCGGGCGGCAGGCCGAGGCGCTCGGCGGCGAAGCCGAGGAGGGCTTCGGAGCTCCTGGCATCCGCGCCGTGCAGGCGCGCGATGTTGACGAGCAGCGCCCGCAGCGGCACGGCCGAAGCGGCGACCAGCCCGGCCAGCGCCTCGGGGTCGCCGGCCGCCTGGATGAACCCCTCGCGCAGGTGCAGCAGGTGGCTGCGCGCCTGCGTCTCGCACGCCCGGCGCAGGTCCTGGTCGGCGACGGCGAGGCCGGCGAACGGGTCGTCGCCGGCCACGACCTCGTGGCGGGCGATCATCTGGCCGAACTCGAGCGGAAAGGCGTCGAGCGATCGCGCCAGCTCGCCCGGGGTGAGCACCAGCGGGACGGAGAGGCCACCCTTGAGCCACGTCGGCGCCAGCGAGGCCAGCCGCTCCAGGTCGTGGTAGCCCACCTCGTCCGCCACCGCGAGCGTGTGCACGTGGTTGTCGTGCCGCACGCCGCCCGGCTCGTTCTCGGGCGCGCCGCCGAGCACGCCATGAGCCTCGTACATCACCAGCGAACGCAGGCGGCCGTCGAAGACGGTGCGCAGATCGGCAAGCAGGCCGTCAACGGCTGCCCGCCACGAACGGGCGGATCCCATCGGTCCTCCTCGATGCGCGACCGTATCATTCTATGCGATCGGCCCGCCTTCGCTCTGCCGCCTCCGCCACAACATGGCTTCGGCGGACAAGTCGAGCTACGGCGCGCAAGCTGGTCGGCGGTCGGCGATCGGCTGTCGGCGGTCGGCCGTCGGCGGTCGGCGGTCGGCCGTCGGCCGGAGAGGATGTAGAATTCCGCTATGCGCCTTCGCGAGATCGAGGTCGGATGCATCGGGGGAGGCACCGGGCTGCCGAGCCTCCTGGGCGGGTTGAAGACCAACCCCTGGCTCCAGGTCAACGCCGTCGTCACCATGTTCGACAGCGGCGGCAGCTCGGGCGTGCTGCGCGACCAACTGGGCGTGCTGCCGCCCGGCGACATCCTCAAGTGCGCCCTGGCGCTGGCGCGCAACGAGGCCGAGGCCCGGCGCGTGCTGCTGTCGCGCCTGCCCACGCTCGAGCATGCCCGCCTGGCCGGCCATACCGGCGGCAACCTGCTGCTGTCGATGATGGAGCAGCACAGCGGCGACTTTCTCGCCGCGGTGGACGGGTTGCGGGCCCTGCTCGGCTGCCGGGGGCGCGTCTGGCCGGCGAGCGTCGATCAGTCGTCGATCTGCGCCGAGTTCTCGGATGGGTCGCGCACGACGGGCGAGGTCGAGGTGGACGCCCGCCAGCGCGAGGGCGGCAGCGTGCGGCGCCTCTGGCTCGACCCGCCGCCGCGCCTGCACGGGCAGGTGGCCGACGCCATCGGCAGGTTCGAGACCGCCATCATCGGCCCGGGCAGCTTCTTCACGAGCCTGATGCCGCCGCTGCTCGTCGGCGGCATGGCGGAAGCCCTGCGCCGGATCGACGGGCCGATCATCCTGGTCGCGAACCTCCTGACCGAGGGCCGGGGCATGAACGGATTCACCGCGGCCGACGAGGTGCGCTGGATCGGCGAGGCGATCGGCAGGCCGGTGGACGTCGTGGTGGTCAACACCGCGCCGCCGTCGGAGGAGACGGCCGCGCGCTACGCGTCCGAGCAGAAGCATCCGCTTCCGCTCGGGGACATGCCCGCCTCGTGCGAGGTCGTCGAGGGGGCGTTCTGGGACGGGCCGATCGCGCGCCACTCGCGCCGGCGCCTGTCGTACGCGATCTGGAGCGTCATCGCGCGCCGGCTGCTGGACCACGCGGCCTGACCTGCCGGCCCCTCACTCGAGCGCCAGCAGGACGTCTCCGCGGTCGACGTTGTCGCCCGCCTTGAACGCCAGCCGGGCCACGCGGCCGTCCCGCGGCGCGGGCAGCGCGTTCTGCATCTTCATCGCCTCGACCAGGACCACCGGGTCTCCCGCCTTGACCTCGTCGCCGACCGCGGCCATGTAGCGGAGCACCAGGCCCGGCATCGGCGCCCGGACGACGGAACCCGAGTCCACCGGCTCGGCGCCGGCGTCGCCGTTCCCGTCGGCCGCCGGCAGCGCGGTGGCCGCATCCGCCTCCACCTCGACGCGGAAGACCTCGGCGCCCACCTTCACGGTGAACTGCCTGGGCGCCGGCGGGCCGGAGGCGGCTGCGCCGCCGCCGGCCTGGCCCGCCTCGACGAGCTGTCCCTTGCGAGCCCTGGCGACCAACTCCTCCTCGCGCTTCACGTCCTCGAGGGTCCGCGGACGCGTCTCGGGCGGCGGCGTCTCGAGGCCGTACTTCCACTTGAGGAACCGAAGCCCGGTCGTCGGGTAGAGGGCGTAGCACAGCACGTCGCCGATATCGCGGGCGAGGCCCTTCGTGTCGGCCTCGGCCTTCGCCAGCTCGGGCGGCAGCAGGTCGGCCGCGCGGCCGGTGATCGGCTCGCTGCCGCGCTCGTAGCCGGCGAGCGCCCGCTTCCTGACCTCGGGGTCGATGGCGGCCGGCGGCTGGCCGTAGAGGCCGAAGCAGTAGTCCTTCACCTCGTTCGAGATCATCGTGTAGCGGCCGAACAGGACGTTGAGCACGGCCTGCGTGCCGACGATCTGGCTGGTCGGCGTCACGAGCGGCGGGTAGCCCAGCTCGCGCCGCGTTCGCGGCAGCTCCTGGTAGACCTCGGGCAGCCGGTCGAGGGCGCCGGCCTGCCTGAGCTGCGCCACCATGTTGCTGAACATCCCGCCGGGGATCTGGTGCGAGAGGACGCCCGTGTCGATGACCGACATCTTGGTGTCGTCGAGGAACTCGCGGTACTTCGGCGCGATCTTCTCGAAGTGCTCGCCGAGCTCGAGCAGGCGGGCGAGATCGAGGCCGGTGTCGCGCGGGCGCCCGGCCAGCGCCGCGGCGATCGGCTCGACGGCGGCGTGCGACGTGCGCAGCGCGAACGGCGCCAGGCACGTGTCCACGATGTCGGCGCCCGCGTCGATGGCGCGCAGCAGCGACATGTAGGCCATGCCGCTCGTGAAGTGCGTGTGCACCGCCACCGGGATCGACAGCTCCTGCTTCAGCCGCCCTACCAGCGCCGCCGCGTCGTCGGGGGCCAGCAGCCCCGCCATGTCCTTGATGCACAGGCTGTCGGCGCCCATCCGCTCGAGCGTGCGCGCCTTGGCGACGAAGTAGTCGAGCGTGAAGACCGGGCCGCCGAGCGAGCGTTCGGTGAGCGAGTAGCTGATCGCCCCCTGGATGTGCCGGCCGGCCTTCCTGATCGCCTTGAACGCGGTGGCGAAGTTCCGCTCGTCGTTGAGGGCGTCGAAGACGCGGAAGACGTCGATGCCGCACTCGGCCGCGTGCGCCACGAACGCCTCGACGACGTCGTCGGCGTAGTTGCGGTAGCCGACCAGGTTCTGGCCGCGGAGCAGCATCTGCAGCCGGACGTCGGGCATCAGCCGCTTGAAGATCCGGACGCGCTCCCACGGATCCTCGTTGAGGAAGCGGGTCATCACGTCGAAGGTGGCGCCGCCCCAGACCTCCATCGACCAGAAGCCGGCGGCGTTCATCCCGGGGGCGATGGCGGCGAGGTCGTCGGTGCGGACCCGCGTGGCGAGCAGTGACTGGTGGCCGTCGCGGAAGGTCAGATCGGTGATCTGCAGGCGCATGTCGAGGAGGATACCATCCGGGACGGGGATCGTGAATTCCCTCTTTCGCCGGGCCGGCCGCCGGTATGATCGGCGGCATGACGACCGCCCGATCCCTGGCCTGGTACCGGGACGCGAGCCCCGAGGCGCGGAAGGCGCTCGGCGCCGCCTGCCTCGGCTGGATGCTCGATTCGTTCGACGTCAACCTCTACGCCCTGGTGCTCGCGTCGGTGATGGCCGACCTCGGGTTCGACAAGTCGGTGGCGGGGCTGATCGGGTCGTTCACGCTGGTGACGGCGGCCGCGGGCGGCATCCTGTTCGGCCTGGCGGCCGATCGCTTCGGGCGGACGCGCGCCCTCATCGGCAGCATCCTGATCTACTCGGTCTTCACGGGCGCGTGCGGGTTCGCGCAGACCGCGGGGCAGCTGATCCTGTTCCGCGCGCTGCTCGGGATCGGGATGGGAGGGGAGTGGGCCAGCGGCGCCGCGCTCGTGTCCGAGACCTGGCCCGCCGAGCACCGGGGCAAGGCGCTGGGCGTCGTCCAGAGCTCGTGGGCCGTCGGCTACGCGGCGGCGGCCGTCGTCACGCAGATCGTGCTGCCGCACTGGGGCTGGCGCGCGGTGTTCTTCGCCGGCGTGCTGCCGGCGATCGCGA
>JAJXZZ010000298.1 GCA_021779795.1 Acidobacteriota bacterium
CGACGGCCGTCGTGGCCGGCGGACCGGGCGCCGTGTTCTGGATCTGGGCGTACGGCTTCTTTGCGACCGCCATCAAGTTCACCGAGGCGGTGCTGGGTGTGTCGTTTCGCGGCCAGCGCGGGTCGGCCGTGCTGTCGGGGCCGATGTACTACCTGCGCGACGGCCTGAAGATGCCGCGCCTGGCCTGGACGTACGCCCTGGTCGCGGGCGTGGCGGCGCTCACCACGACGCCGTTCACGCAGCCCAACTCGATCGCCGTTGCGCTGGAGGCCGAGTTCGCCATCAACCCGTGGGTGGCGGGCGTCGTCATCGCCGTCCTGACCTGGCTGGTGATCATCGGCGGCGTCACCTCGATCGGCCGCGCGGTCGAGAAGCTGTCGCCGCTCAAGGTGTTCCTCTACGTCGCGGGCGGGCTGTTCGTGATCGTCGTGAACGCGGCGAAGCTGCCGGCGGTGTTCGCGGCGATCTTCCACGAGGCCTTCTCGCTGCGCGCGGCGACGGGGACGGCGGCCGGCATGGCGCTGATGGTCGGGATGCGCTATGGGCTGGCCCGCGGCGTGTACGCCAACGAGGCGGGCTACGGGACGGCGGCCGTGGCCTACGGGACGGCGCGCAGCGACGACCCGACGCAGCAGGGCCTCAACGCGGTGATCGAGGTCTTCGTGGTCTCGTTCGTCACCTCGTCGATCAGCGCGCTGACCATCCTGCTCACCGGGGCCTGGACGACGGGGCTGAACAGCACGGCGGCCGTGGCCCACGCCTTCAACACCGCGATCCCGACGGCCGGAGGCTGGATCGTCGCCTTCTGCGCCTTCCTGTTCGGCTACACGACCCTCATCGGCTGGGCCTATTACGGCGAGCAGTTCTTCGAGTACATCCTCGGCGCCCGGGTGACGAAGCCGTACCGGTGGATCTACTGCGGGCTCATCGTCTTCGGGGCCGCCGCGAAAGTGGAGACCGTGTGGGCCTGGGGCGACCTGATGAACGGCCTGCAGGTGTTTCCGAACGTCGTCGGCCTCGTGGGGCTGAGCGGCATCGCCGCCGTGGCCGCGAGGAAACGCCGAAGGCCCTCCGCATGACGGCCGCGCCCAGTTGCCGCTCGTTGAACACTGACCAGGGAAACGTGGCTCTGCCCACCGAAGAGTGACCACGTCTCGGAAGATGTCCGCCGACACCATGCGAAGAGCTTGGAATCCACGTCGGCGGGCATGTCAGGGGCTGCAGGCGATCTCGCGGCGCGTCGTCCTGTCGCGACTGCCCGGCGTCGCCTGAACGAACCAGTGCGACGCACTGAAGAACCGCACGATCGGTCGACATCTCTCTCGGCCAGCACGACGCTGGCGCACGGTTGACCAGCAGGTGGCGGAGTTATCGACGCGGTAGCACGGACTCCGCCGGCTACTGCAGGCTGAACTTCACCCAGACCGTCATGATGACCGGTACGGCGACCCCGCTGAGCAGCGTCGGTGTGAATTCCCACTGCCGCACGGCATCGAGGGCCGCCTGATCGAGCGCCGGGATCGACCTGATGACCCTCGCATCGGTGACCTTTCCATTAGGTCCGATAACCGCCTCGATCGTGACGACTCCCTGGATATGGGCCGACTGGGCAAGGAGAGGGTAGTTGGGTTTGACATCCTTGATCTTCCGCGGCGCAGCAATGCTGCCGCCGACGCGAAGCGGCAGATGGTTGCTGCCGCCTCCCGATGCCGGTACGCTGCCGGCGAGCATTCCTGACATGTCCTGGTTGGCGCGACGTTTCTCAAACGCCGCCATCCACTCGCTCGCTCGGATGTGAGCCTCGGTGAGCTGGGAGGGGGTCATCTTCGCGGCAACAGTGTCCCGGTACGCCAACAGCTTGGTCTGGTCCGGCCCGGACGCGCCAGCGGCCGCGATCGAAAGCCACTTGTGCGCTTCGATGTTGTCCTGCGGGACGCCTCGACCACGGTCGTACAGCCCGCCCAGGTTGCCCTGCGCCACTGCGAGACCTTGATCTGCAGCCTTGCGGAACCACCAGGCGGCCTGAGACCAGTCCTGTGGGACGCCGTCCCCGAGCGAGAACTTGATGCCGAGGTCGAATTGCGCCGCCGCGTCTCCCTGGTCGGCCCTCTGTCTGAGCGCGGTCGACTCGTCGGCGGGAGTCGGCTCTGGCTGCGGGGCTGCCTGGACGGCTGGTGTCGGCTGCGCCGTGGTGGCTAGCACGGCCTCTTTCATCAGTTCGGCCTTCGCACGCTCCCAGAACGTCGCCGACTTCGGCTCGAACAGTTCAACGCTCGCTTTGTTCATCTCCACGATCATCTTCCCCGTCAAGCCTATTGCCTTACTGCCGACAGGTGTCTTGTAGAATCGAATGATCTCGTTCATGTCGTCCACGGACAGGTGCTGGGCCCAAACGGAGGCAACTGTCTCCACCACGTCGCTCCTCGGACACAACTCCAGGAAGACCCTTCGCACGATGGTCCGCATCAGCGCCTTCATCCTGGCCTCGTCCTCTGCGGTGGCCTTGATACCGCGCTGCGCCATCTCGGCTATCGTCGGCTCTCCTGCGGTCGCCCACCACAACCCCGCAAGCGCCTCGGCGGCCTGATCGACGATCGCGTTGTACGCCTCGTCGCTCATGGTCAGGTTCACCATTTCGCGAGCCGCGTCGCGCGTGGCTCTCTCCGGCGAGGCCGTCTGGGCAGAGACGACTCGGCCGAACAGCGCCGCGCACAGAATCGCGATCGTCATGAAGAACGGCTTCATATTCCATCCCTCTTGGGCATCGGGTCGTCCCAGTTCGCCGCCGAATCGTAGCACGCTCTTGGGCGAACGCCGCCCCCGCGGGGAATCCCGAGGTACCGCAGCCGTCAGCGGAAGTGGATGATCCCCTTCTGGTGCGCGTGCTGGACGGCGCGACAGACGGGCAGGAACAGCGCCAGCCGGTCGCTCGTCGAGAGCCGCTGGCGGTCGCAGTAGTCGGTGATCGGCAGGCCGGGCACGTACTCCATGACGAAATACGGCCGCCCGTCTTCGGACGCCCCCGCATCGAAGACGCGAGCGATGTTCGGGTGGGACATGAGCGCGAGGGCCTGCCGCTCGGATTCGAAGCGCGACACGACCTCGCGCGTGTCCATGCCCGGCTTGATGACCTTCAGCGCGACGCGCCGCCGGAGCGGCTGGTCCTGTCCCGCCTCGTAGACCCGCAGGACGTCGCGCAGTCGTTCGTCGGCCATGAGCGCCTTGTGCCCCTGAGTCTTGAGCCCTGAGCCTCTTCGCTTGCGCCTTCAGCCTCTAGCCTCGAGCCGGAGGTCTCTGAGCATCCACGTCTTTGCCACCTTCCAGTCCCGCATCACCGTCTCGACCGGTACGCCCACTGCCTCCGCGGTCTCCTCGACGCTCAGGCCGGCGAAGCATCACATTTCCACCACCCGCTGTCCGGTTTTCATCCGTCGCCGAAAGTTCAACGAACCAGTGCAACTCACTGAAGAAACGGCACAAACGATCGAAGCCTCTCTCGGCCGGCACGACTCTGACCCACTGTTTGTCCTTCAGGCAGGTGTCTACATATCGAAACTCGAGTGTTCCGCCCTGATGCGGCGAGATCCGCAAATACGGACCGTCGTACGGGTAATTGACTTCCGTTTGAACGATGCAGAGATCCCACGCCGATGTCCACGCGTGGACCCCCGCCGCATAGCGCGACTGACGAATCTGTCTGACCAGCGCACCCATGGCGGCGATCGTCGGTCCAGGGGCTGCATGTTCGGAGTAGAAGCGCTCGATCTCAGGCCATGGTCTGGTCATAGCAAGGTCGGGCCAAACGACATATTCTGTCGTGACCCACCGCCGAGTGCCCTCATCGCGAAATGACGGGATCCTGCGGCTAAGTTACGATCCGGTCTCGCCGACCAGCGCACGAACGGCCCGACCGCGCACGGCTGCGTCCCACGATAACGTGCGCATTCTATCGCAGCGGAATAGGCTGGCGAGGCTAATCTGCGAATCCACTTCGGCGTCGAGACTCTGTCGTTCCGCTCCCGCCGGCTGCGCTTATCGGACCCGCCCACCGGCGGTCGGCCCCGTCTTCCTCTGGCCATCGGCCTCATACACTTCCCTGAGCGCCTGGCGGCCGGACTTCACCGCCGCGTCGGTCTCGTAGCGGCCGTCGCCGAGGTTCGTCCCGATGCGGGCGTAGAGGCGACCGAGGCCGGCCACGTCCTGGACCTCGGGCGCGCCGGCCACTTCGACGGCGTGCCGAAGCTCGTGGGCGAGCCACGCCATTTGTTCCAGGCGCTGGTTGCCGGCGTCGAGGGTGACCCGCAGCCACCGGGTCCCGTGCTGGGTTCCCACGAACGTCAGGTGGCCGGTGCGGTT
>JAJXZZ010000299.1 GCA_021779795.1 Acidobacteriota bacterium
GGAGTGAGAAGGGCCAACGTAATCGACGGGAAGTCAGCGATTTCTGATCAAGCTCTGTGGGGGTTCCCACAAAGTTCCCCTCGGGAAGCCTGATCACTAGACCAAGATTCCCGAGGGGTGTATCCGTGGGGTGTCAAACCAACACGGAGTACCCCACATGTACCACGATTTGCCGTGCACTGCCACGTTCTGGGACTTCCTTTACGAAGTCGACCGGGACCTTGCCGAGACCAAACGCAAGCAGGGCTGTCCCTACTGCTGCGGACGTCTGGACACCGCGAACTACCCGCGCAAGCCTCGAGGCGGCCCTGACAAACTGCCCGAGGCCTATCGGCTCAGGCTCAGCTTCTGCTGCGATCGCGACGGCTGCCGCAAGCGCGTCACACCCCCGTCAGTGCGCTTCCTCGGCCGGAAGGTCTACCTCGCCGCGATCGTCGTCTTGATCAGCGCGATGCGACAGGGCCCATCGCCAAGACGGGTCCGCGACCTGGCTGACCTCTGCGGGGCCGATCCAAAGACCATCGCGCGATGGCAGGTCTTCTGGCGCGATTTGTTCCCCCAGACCCACTTCTGGAAAACCGCACGCGCCCGCATCGTCCCCGTGATCACCGTCGTGGCGCTGCCCTATTCCCTGGTCGACGCTTTCCTCGGCGGCGGCGATCTTGCCGAAGGATGGCAACGGCTGCTTCGCTTCCTGGCTCCGATCACGATCCCGGGGGCCCTGGAAATCGAGGTTTCTTCCTGAGCGAAACCAACCCGCAGACAATGGTCGTGCACTCACGCCGCCGGCCGACCTAGAGAGTTATCGCTGGCCCTTCACTCTCTTCGTGAGGCTGTGCGATGACTCAAACACCCTCGGGTTCGACCAGCGCCCTGTGGGCGCGCTTTCGCTTCTCGGTCGTCGGCGCGCTCTTGAGCGCTCCCCCTGCGCGCGGAGACCTCAACACCGCCATCCGCGACCTGGCCGCCAAGACCTGGGCTCACCCGGTCACCGGACGCGACGTCCAATTCGCGTTCCATACCATCGAGCGGTGGTACTATCAAGCGCGACGCGAGCCTGACGACCCCGTCGGCATCTTGCGCCGCGCCGTGCGCAAGGACCGCGGCAAGAGCTCGGTCCCCACGACGCTGGCCCAGCGACTCGCGGACCAGTACCACGACCACCCGGACTGGACCTACCAGCTCCACTACGACAACCTCGCCGCGATCGTACGGGGCGATCCCGCACTTGGACCGCTCGGCTCGTACCAGACCGTCCGGCGGTACATGCAGGCGCACGGCCAGGTGCGCAGGCCGACGCCCCCGGTCCATCGACACCCCGGCGAAGCGCTGGCCCAGAAGCGCCGCGAGACCCGCGAGGTACGCAGCTTCGAGGCGGAGTACGTCGGCTCCCTGTGGCACCTGGATTTCCATCATGGGTCCCTCAAGGTCCTCACCGCCGGCGGCCAGTGGGTACACCCGCGGGCGCTGGGCATCCTCGATGACCACTCGCGACTGTGCTGTCACGTCCAGTGGTACCTCACGGAAACCGCCGAGGACCTCGTTCACGGCCTTTCCCAGGCGATCCAGAAACGCGGCCTGCCGCGCGCCCTCTTGACCGATAACGGCGCCGCAATGGTCGCTGAGGAAGTGGCCGAGGGCCTCGTGCGCCTCGGCATCCTCCACGAACGTACGCTCCCGTACAGTCCCTACCAGAATGGCAAGCAAGAAGCCTTCTGGGGGACGCTCGAGGGACGCTTGATGAAGATGCTCTCGGGCGTCAAGGAGTTGACGCTCGCGCTGCTCAACGACGCGACCCAGGCGTGGGCCGAGATCGAGTACAACCGCTCGGTCCACCGCGAGACCAGGAGCACGCCTGTCGCACGCTTCGTCGCGGCGCCCAACGTGCTCCGCGAGAGCCCATCGAGCGAGGCGCTCCGCGTGGCGTTTCGCCTCGAAACCCGGCGGATTCAGCGCCAGAGCGATGGGACCGTCTCGCTGGAAGGGGTGCGCTTCGAGCTCCCCGCGCGGTACCGCCACTTCCGCGAGGTCGCCGTGCGCTACGCGCGCTGGGACCTTGGCCGGGTCGACCTGGTCGACGAGTCGAACGGGACCATCCTGGCGCCGATCTATCCGCTCGACAAAACGGCCAACGCCGACGCCCACCGCGCGCCGGTCGCGCGCGATACCGTCAACGTGACCGCCGAAGAGGGCCCCACTCGGGGCGACGTGCCGCCACTCTTGAAGCAGATCCTCCAGGAGTACTCGGCCACGGGACTGCCGCCCGCCTACCTGCCCAAGACGCCACGTTCCCAGACTGGAGAGGCATGATGAACGTCAAGAAGCTGCACGCTTTGTGGGGGCTGAAGTGGAATCCATTCTCACCCGAGGTCCCCGCCGAGGGACTGCTCGCGACGGGCCGGATCGAGCACTTCGCCTGGCGGGTCGAACAACTCGTCCAGGAAGGTGGTTTCGCACTGATCACGGGCGAGTCGGGAACCGGCAAGTCGGTGGCGCTGCGGATCGTCGCCGGCCGGCTCGCGGCCGTGCGCGACGTCACCGTCGGTGTGATCGAGCGGCCCCACTCGAACGGCTCCGACTTCTATCGCGAGCTCGGCGACATCTTCGCGGTGAAGCTCACCCCCTTGAACCGATGGGGCGGGTTCAAGGCGCTCCGCGAGCGCTGGAGGGCCCACCTGGCGGCGTCGCGGTTCCGTCCGGTGCTCTTGATCGACGAGGCCCAGGAAATGAATCCCGACGTCCTCGGCGAACTGCGGCTCCTCTCGAGCGCCGATCTGGACGCGACGAGCTTGCTGACGATCGTGCTCTCGGGAGACGGGCGACTCCTGGAACTGCTACGGCAGGAACCCCTCGTTCCTCTGGGGACGCGGATCCGTACGCGGTTGATGATCGAGGTCGCGTCACGCGACGAGCTGCGCGAACTGCTCGAGTACGCGCTGGCGAAGGCCGGCAATCCCACCTTGATGACGGCCGAGCTCAAGGACACGTTGGTTGACCACAGCGCGGGCAACTACCGCCTGCTCATGAGCCTGGGCGGCGAGCTCCTGGCGCATGGCCTGGCCCACGACCTGGCGCAGCTCGACGAGAAGTGCTACCTGGAGGTCTTTCAGCCGAGGCAAGCGCAACCGGCCTCTGGGCCCAAAAGGAAAGTGAAGGTGTAACCATGCGAGGCACTCCCCATCAACCGCTGCCGGTCGTGCGCGTGGGAGAGATCCTCGATACGGAGACCGCCCAGCGCTGGCTTGTCGAAGGGCTCTGGGGCGCGAGCGCCGTGGGTGTGATCGGTGGTGCCCCCAAGTGCGCGAAGACATGGCTGGGGCTCGACATGGCGCTCTCCGTGGCGACCGGCACGGCGTGCCTGGGCAAGTACGCGGTGCCCGAGCCCGGGCTGGTCCTGGTGTACCTGGCCGAGGACGCGCTGCCGGTGGTGCGCCAGCGGGTCGCGGGTATGGCACGGCACCGTGGTGTCGATCTCGCCGGCGTCGAGGTCCACGTGATCACCGCGCCCACGTTGCGGCTCGATCGGGGCCCGGACCGGACGCGTCTGCAAGAGGCGGCAGCGCGGCTACGGCCGCGGCTGCTCGTCCTGGATCCCCTGGTGCGACTGCACGGCATCGACGAGAACAACGCCGGCGAAGTTGCCGCGCTGCTGGCCTACTTTCGGTCGCTCCAGCGGCAGCTCGACATGGCGGTCCTGCTGGTGCACCACGCGCGTAAGAACGCTGGGGGCGGCGATGCCGCCGGACAGGGGCTGAGGGGATCGAGCGATATCCATGCCTTCGGCGACTCGAACCTCTACCTGCGGCGCGCCAGGGAGCATTTATTGCTCTCGAGCGAGCACCGCGCAGCACCTGCGTCGGCGCCGGTCCATTTGGAGCTGGTCGCGACCGACGCGACGACAACGCACCTGGAGGTCATCACCGAGCCGGGAGAGGGGAAGAGGCGTGGTCTGGAAGAGCGCGTGCTCGACCTGTTGACGTCGGGAGTGGCGCTACCGCGAGCGAAGCTGCGCGCGTGTCTGGCGGTTCAAAACGAGCGTTTGGGCGAGGCGTTGGAGTCGCTGGAACGAGCCGGCCAACTGCGCCGCACGGCGGCGGGTTGGCAACGGCTCGACCGGCTGCCCGCGGAAGGCGTTCCCGTTCCCCAATAAGAGAGAGAGAACGGAACGCTCTTCGACGTCGGGACCGCCCGCGACCCGGAGAAGACCCATCGTGCCAGGCGTCAACTTCGACCAGATTCGCGCCGCGATCAGGATCGAGGACGTCCTGAGCTTGCTCGGTTTCGAGCCATCAAGGCGGTCCGGGATGCAATGGTACGGACGTTGTCCATTG
>JAJXZZ010000300.1 GCA_021779795.1 Acidobacteriota bacterium
GCCGGAGCAGTCCGCGTCGCCGGGCGGCGGCCGCCGCGTCGCTCGCGGCGCTCGTCTGGGGGATCGCCGGCTCGGCCGCTCTTCGGGCCGGACCGGCGCCGGCGGCGGGTCAGCGGACCGCTGCCTCGAAGGCGGCGGCCCGGCCGGCCGCGGAGCAGGTGCCGGCCTTCCGGGCGGGCGTGGACGTCGTGTCGCTGGCCGTGACGGTCACCGACGCCGCCGGCCGCTACGTGGGCGGCCTGGACCAGTCCGCGTTCCACGTCTTCGAGGACCGCGCCCCCCAGGAAATCGCCTTTTTCAGCCGGTCCAACCTGCCGATCGCGCTGGCCCTGCTGCTCGACACCAGCGCGAGCATGGAGGGCCGGATGGCGACGGCGCAGGGCGCCGCCGTGGGCTTCGCCCGCCGGCTGCGGCCCGAGGATATCGGCGAGCTGGTGGCCTTCGACCGCGAGGCGCGGGTCCTGCAGGGCTTCACCCACGACCCGGCACGGCTCGAGGCGGCGATCCGCTCGACGACCGCCGCCGGGTCCACCTCGTTGTACAATGCGCTCTATGTCTCGCTGAAGGAGCTGGGGAAGACCCGGCCCGCGGCCGAGCGGGACATCCGGCGGCAGGCGATCGTCGTCGTGTCGGACGGCGCGGACACGTCGAGCCTGGTGAGCTACGACGAGGTGCTCGACCTGGCCCGGCGCTCCGAGACGGTGATCTACGCGATCGGGCTGAAATCGACCGACCCGGTCACCGACCGGAGCTATCACGAGGCGGATTTCGTCCTGCGCCAGCTGGCGCAGGCGACGGGCGGCCGGGCGTTCTTCCCCGCGCGCATCGAGGACCTGGCGGGCGTCTACGCCCAGATCGCGGACGAGCTGGCCAGCCAATACGTCATCGGCTACATCTCGAAGAATCCGACGCGCGATGGGGCGTGGCGCCGCATCGAGGTGCAGGTGGACCGCGACGGCGCCAGGGTGCGCACGAGGCCCGGCTACTACGGGCCCCGGGGGCGATAGCGGGCGAAGGCCGGGACGCCCCGTGCAGACGACGAGGACCATGTGAACGCGATCCCGCTTCTCTTGTACCTGGCGGCCGGCATCCTCTACGCGTTCTACTTCGCCGAGCGCCGGGCGTCGGTCGGCCACGCGGCCACGGCCGTGCTGGGGCTGGGCGCGGTGGCGCACGCCTTCATCACGGGGATGGAGACGATGGCCGTCGGGCGGATGCCGATCGCGAGCGCCCCCGAGGCGGTGTCGATGTTCGTCTGGCTGCTGGCCCTGGCGTATCTCTACATGGAGATGGCGACCGAGGAGCGCGCGCTGGGCGTGTTCATCGCCCCGCTGCTGGTCGCGCTGCAGGCGCTGCGCGCGGTGAGCCCGGTCGTGGACAAGAAGGTGCCGATCCTCGAGAGCCCCTGGTTCGGCGTGCACGTCGCCTCGCTGCTGTTCGCCTACGCCAGCCTGGCGCTCGCCTTCGTGGTGGGGCTCACCTACGTGCTGCTGTTCAAGGAAATCAAGGCCAAGCACCTCGGGTTCTTCTACAAGCGGCTGCCGTCGCTCGACTCGCTCGACCTGATGAACGCGCGCACGGTCATGGTCGGCTGGCTGTTCCTGACGGTCGGCGTCGCGGTCGGCGTCATCTGGACGATCCAGGCGAAGAGCGCGCCGGTCGTCGATCCGCGCGTCCAGGCGATCTCGCTGGCCGACCCGAAGATCCTGGCGTCGATCGTCTCGTGGGCCATCTACACGTACGCGCTCTACGCGAGGAAGAGAGGGTTCGGCGGGCGTCGCTCGGCCTACATCTCGGTGATCGGGTTTGCGATCGTGCTCATCAACTTCGTGCCGATCGGCTTTTTCCTGACCCGCAGCCACAATTTCGGAGGGTGAGGAAGCCGGTATGCACCTGTTCCTGCTCGGGGTGAGCCACAAGACGACGCCGGTCGAGGTGCGCGAGCGCCTGGACTTCGCGGCGCGGGGGCTCGGCGCCGCGCTCGAGGCGCTCGGCCGGCGGCCGAGCGCCCAGGAAGCCGTGGTGCTCTCCACCTGCAACCGGGCGGAGATCTACGTCGCCTGCGACGAGGTCCCGGCGGCCCGCGCCGACCTGCTGGGCTTCCTCGCCGAGTACCACGGCCTCGAGGCCGACTCGCTGGCGCCGCACGTCTACGAGCGGGTGGACGCCGACGCCGCCCACCACCTGTTCCGCGTCGCCGGCGGCCTCGACTCGCTGGTCGTCGGGGAGCCGCAGATCCTGGGGCAGGTGAAGGACGCGTTCGCGGCGGCCTCCGAGGAGCGCACGGTCGGCCCGGTGATGAACAAGGTGTTCCCCTGGTCGTTCACCGTGGGCAAGCGCGTGCGGACGGAGACGGCGGTGGCCGAGGGGGCGGTGTCGATCAGCTTCGCGGCGACCTCGCTGGCCCGGAAGATCTTCGGGGACCTGAAGGGGCGGACCGTCGTGGTGGTCGGCGCGGGCGAGATGGGCAAGCTGACGGCGCAGCACCTGCAGACGCAGGGCGTCGGGCGGATGCTCATCACGAGCCGCACGCTGGCCCACGCCGCGGCGCTGGCCGGGTCGCTCGACGCGGCGGCGCTGCCCTGGGCGGAGCTGGACGCGGCGCTCGGCCACGCCGACATCGTCATCTCGGCCACCGGGTCGGCCCTGCCGGTCCTGACCAGGCCGCAGATCGAGCAGGTGATGCGCGGGCGGCGGAACCGCCCGCTGTTCCTCATCGACATCGCGCTGCCGCGCGACATCGAGCCGGCGGTGGGCGACCTCGAGGCGGTGTTCCTCTACAACATCGACGACCTGCAGGCGGTCGTGCAGGAGAACCTGGCGCGGCGCGGCGCCGAGGTGGCGCGGGCCGAGGGGATCGTCGCCGAGGAGGTCCGTCGGTTCGAGACCTGGCTGGCGGCGCGCGGCGTCATCCCGACCGTCGTCGCGCTCCGGCAGCGCTTCGACGCCATCCGGCGCCGCGAGCTGGAGCGGCTCCAGCCGAAGCTGGCGGGGCTGCCGCCCGAGGCGATCCCGCGCGTCGAGGAGATCACGCGCCTGCTCGTCGAGAAGCTGCTCATCACGCCCACCGAGCAGCTCAAGTCCACCCCCGACCCGGAGCGGGTGCGAGCCTACGCCGACGCGCTGACGCGGCTGTTCGCCCTCGATGCGGAGGAACCGGCCCGACGCGAGCCGGGTCGGGACCCGGCCGCGCCTCGCGCGGACCACGCCGGCCCGTCGGTGACACCGTGAAGGCACTTCGTCTGGGAACCCGGGGCAGCCAGCTGGCGCTGTGGCAGGCCCGCACGACGGCGCGGCTGGTCGAGCAGGCGGGCGGCCCGCCCTGCGAGATCGTCGTCATCAAGACCAGCGGCGACCGGCTGGCCGAGGCGCCGCTGTCGGAGGTCGGGGGCAAGCGGCTGTTCGTGAAGGAGATCGAAGACGCGCTGCTGCGCGGCGAGATCGACTTCGCCGTGCACTCCTGCAAGGACATGCCGGCCGTCCTGCCCGACGGCCTGACGATCGGCGCGGTGCTGCCGCGCGAGGACCCGCGCGACGTCGTCGTGCTGCCCGCGCAGGCGAAGGCGCCGGCGACGCTCGACGAGCTGCGCGCGGCGCTCGGCCCGGGGCGCCGCATCGGCACCAGCAGCGTGCGGCGGATCGCCGAACTCGCGGAACTGTTCCCCGGGGCGGCGTTCGTGCCGATCCGCGGCAACCTGGACACCCGCCTGAGGAAGCTCGACGCCGGCGGCGCGTACGACGCGCTCGTGCTCGCCGCCGCCGGCATGCGGCGCCTCGGCTTCTCGGAGCGGATGTCGTTCGGCCTGCCGCTCGACGCGTGCGTGCCGGCGCCGGGACAGGGGGCGATCGCGATCGAGCGGCGCGCCGGGGACGAGGCGACGGCCGCCGCGCTGGCGCGGATCGACGATGGGCCGACGGCGGTCGCGATCGAAGCCGAGCGGGCGCTGGTGGCCGCGCTCGGGGGCGGGTGCCAGACGCCGATCGGCGCCGTGGCCGTCGTCGAGGGCGGCGACCTCGACTTGCGAGCGGTGGTAGTCTCGTTGGATGGCTCGCGGGTGATCCGCGGGCGGGATCGGGCCCCGCGCGCCGAGGCGGCCGCGCTCGGCGGGCGGCTGGCCGAACGCCTGCTCGCCGAGGGCGCCGGAGCGATTCTCGAGGACGTGCGGCGCGCCCAGTCCTGACGACAGCCCGTGCTGGCGCTCGGGGGCGCCGCGGACGCCGCTATGAAGACACCGATCGTCTACCTCATCGGAGCCGGGCCCGGGGACCCGTGGCTCATCAGCGTGCGCGGCCTGCGCTACCTGCAGAAGGCCGACGTCGTCATCTAC
>JAJXZZ010000301.1 GCA_021779795.1 Acidobacteriota bacterium
AAGAGCGACGGATTGACGGGTGACGCGTCCCGGGCCGGCAGCGCGACGACGAGCGCGCCCAGCACCAGCCCGGCCGCGAGTAGGGAGCGACGGAGAAACATGGGGATCTCCTCGGAAAAGCCGAGTATACTCCCGCGCCCGCTTCGGGCGCTGCCGGGCCCCCGACCCGCGGACCGTTTCCGACTATCATGGGCGGCATGACTGCCACGGCCAGCCGGTTGTTGCCCCTGTTCCTGCTCCTTGCCGTCCTCGTCCCGGCCGCTGCGGCCGCGCCCCCGCCCGTGTCGGTGCGCTACCTGGCCGACCGCCAGCTGTTCGTCCTCGACGGCGGCCCGGTCACCTACGTGGTGGGCGTCAACGAGCGCGGCGAGCTGCAGCACGTCTACTGGGGCGGCCGGCTGTGGCGCGACGACGACCTGCGCGCCGCGCGGTCGATGCCCGCCTTCGACAGCACCGAGCCGGGCACCAACACGACGCCCGACGAGTACCCGGGCTGGGGCGGCGGGCGGTACTTCGAGCCGTGCGTCAAGATCACCCGGGCGGACGGCGTGCGGGACCTCGTCCTCGAGTACGACAGTCACCGGATCTCGGGCGACGAGCTCGTCATCCGCGCGAAGGACATCGCGTCCGACATCGTCGTCTTCCTGTCGTACCGGATGGACCCGTCGGGCCTCCTGCGCAAGCAGGCGACCATCGAGAACCATACCGGCCAGATCGTGACGCTCGAGAGCGCGCAGTCGGGCGCCTGGCTGCTGCCGCCAGGCGACGGCTACCGCCTGTCGTACCTGTCGGGCCGGTGGGCCGGCGAGACGCTGCTCACGAGGGAGGAGATCCACCCCGGCATCAAGCTGCTCGAGAGCCGGCGGGGCGTGGCGACGAGCAACCAGGCCAATCCCTGGTTTGCCGTGGACGGACGCGGCCGCGCCACCGAGGAGCACGGGCAGGTCTGGTTCGGCGCGCTGGCCTGGAGCGGCTCGTGGCGGATCGCGGTGGAGCAGACGCCGCATCAGCAGGTCCGTATCACCGGCGGCTACAACACGTTCGACTTCTCGTACCCGCTGAAGCCGGGCGAGTCGCTGGCGACGCCGGCCTTCTACGCGGGGTACACCGACGGCGGCTTCGGCGAGGCCTCGCGCATCCTGCACCGGTTCGAGCGTCGCGTGATCCTGCCGCGCGCCGGCCTGGCGCACCCGCGCCCCGTGCTCTACAACTCGTGGGAGGCGACCGGGTTCGGCGTGACCGAGGCCAACCAGGCGGCGCTGGCCGACCGGGCCGCCCGCCTCGGCGTCGAGCGCTTCGTGATGGACGACGGCTGGTTCGGCGCGCGCGACAGCAGCCGCGCCGGCCTCGGCGACTGGGTGCCGAACCGGAAGAAGTTCCCGAACGGCCTCGGGCCGCTCATCGCGCACGTGCGGAGCCTCGGCATGGACTTCGGGCTGTGGGTCGAGCCCGAGATGGTCAACCCGGACAGCGATCTCTACCGCGCCCATCCCGACTGGGTGATCAATTTCCCCGGACGCCCTCGGTCGGAGTCGCGCAACCAGCTCGTCCTCAACCTCGCCCGCGACGACGTCAAGGAGTACCTCTTCGGCGTGCTCGACAGGCTGGTCTCGGAGAACGACATCAGCTTCCTCAAGTGGGACGCCAACCGGCACTTCAGCGAGCCCGGCTGGCCCGAGCGGCCGCCGGCCGAGCAGCGCGAGCTGTGGGTCGCCTACACGCGGAACCTCTACGACATCATCGACCGCCTGCGGGCCCGGCACCCGACGCTCGAGATCGAGTCGTGCTCGAGCGGCGGCGGGCGCGTGGACCTCGGCATCCTCGCGCGCACCGACCAGGTCTGGACGTCGGACAACACGGATGCCTTCGACCGGCTGACGATCCAGGACGGGTTCGGCCAGGCCTACACGCCGCGCGTCATGATGGCCTGGGTCACCGACGTGCCAAACTTCAACGGCCGGACGACGCCGCTCGAGTTCCGGTTCCTGGCGGCGATGACCGGCTCGCTGGGGATTGGCGCGAACCTGACGAAGTGGCCCGAGGCCGACCTCGACTACGCGGCGAAGATGGTGGCCTTCTACAAGACCATCCGTTCGACCGTCCAGGACGGCGACCTCTACCGGCTGGCGCCCCCGGGAGGGACGCTGGCGAGCGTGAAAGAGTACGTGTCGTCGGACGGGCGGCAGGCCGTCGTGTTCGCCTTCCTGCACTCGCAGCAGTACGGCCGGCCGCAGCCGGCGGTGAGGTTGCGCGGCCTCGACCCCGACGCGGTGTACCGCGTGCGCTCGCTCGACGGGAAGCTGGCGGAGAAGCTCGAGACGGCGAGCGGCGCCTACCTGATGGCGCACGGCCTGACGTTCGACCTGAAGGGGGATTTCGACTCCACGGCCGTCGTCCTCGAACGCGAGTAGGGATTGGAGCCGTCTTCCGCTCCGGCGCGGCCCCTGCGACAAGCTGCGACAATGCGGGCCGGTGGGCGTCGCTATACTCGCGTCTCGACAGGAGCGCGATGTCCAACCGACCGTCCATCTCCGCGCCGGCCGCCGAGGCCGGCATCCGCCATCCCTGGGGGCTGCTGTCCATCTCGCTGGGGCTGGTGCTCGCCGGCAGCCTGGGCGCCTGGGCCTTCAAGACCGATTTCGGCCGCGTCGACGTGATGGGGTTCACGCTCCCGACGCAGAACGGCCAGTGGGTGGCCGCCGACCTGTTCAAGCCGGTGTCGGCCAGCGACAAGCACCGCGTGCCCCTGGTGGTCGTCTGCCCGGGGTTCGAGCGCAGCAAGGAGACGCTGGACAGCTATTCGATCGAGCTGGCGCGGCGCGGCATGGCCGTCATCACGATCGACCCCTACGCGCAGGGCGCGTCGAGCGCGTCGAACCAGCGGCGGTCGGCCAGCCTCGAGGGCTACGGCGTGATCCCGATGGTGGAGTACGTCGCCGGCACGCCGAACCTGAACTACGTGGACAAGACGCGGATCGGCGCGGCCGGCTACTCGGCCGGCGGCAACGCCGTGATCCAGGCGGCTTCCTTCTTCGGCAGGGGAGGGGCGCGCGCGTCGAGGCGGGCGCGCAACCGCGCGGCCGGGCCGGTCGCGTCGGACGCCGCGACGAACGCCGAGCCGGCCGGCCCGCCGAGAACGCCGGCCCCGAGCCGGCTGGCCGCCGTGTTTGCCGGGGGATACGTCCTCAGCCTGACCGACCAGGTGCTGGCCACCGTGCGCTCGAACGTCGCCATCGACTACGCGACCTGGGACGAGGGCTCGTTCAGGAACGTGAACCGGAACGCCGACCTGCGCACCGCCCCCGAAGCGCTGCGCCTGGTCAACTCGGGCCTCGCGAAGGACGCGGCGGTGACCGAGGTGGGCATCGGCCGGATGTACGGCGACGCGGCCGCCCGGACGCTGCGCGTGGCGTTCAACACGCCCGACATCCACCCGATGCTGCCCTACGACCGGGAGTCGATCGCGCACCTGGTCGGGTACTTCTCGACCGCGTTCGGCCTGCAGCCGGCGATCGGCCCGTGGAACCAGACGTGGCTCGTCAAGGAGGCGTTCACGCTCGTGGCGCTCGTCGGCGGCCTGCTGTTCCTCGTGCCGTTCGCCGCGCTGCTGCTGCGGACGCCCGCCTTCCGCCGCCTCGCGCACCCGGTGCCGCCGCCGCTCCCGCCGCTCCGCGCCGGCGGCCGGATCCTGTTCTGGGCGACGTTCGCCTTCTCGGCGCTCCTCGCCTGCTTCGTGTTCATGCCGATGGTGCGCGCCACGGCCTGGGTGTTCCCGGCGGCAAGCGCCGCGCGGCAGACCTGGTGGTTCCCCGAGCGGATCAACAACGCCGTGCTGCTGTGGGCGGTCGTCAACGGCAGCATCGGCCTCGTCGTCTTCTGGCTGACCTACCGGCTCCACGGGCGGAAGCACGGCGTGACCCGCGAGATGCTCGGCCTTGGCGCCAGCGTCCGCGAGCTGGCGCTCACCCTCGCGCTGTCGCTCGTCGTCTTCGGCGCGTTCTACCTCCTGCTGTTCGCCTCGTACGGCCTCTTCCACACCGACTTCCGGTTCCTGTTCGTGTCGGCCGCCGCCTCGTTCCCGCGCGACATGCTCCTCGTGGCCCTCGAGTACATCCCGCTGTTCTTCGTCTTCTACATCGGGAACTCGATCCGGGTGAACTCGGCGAGCCGCTTCGCGGGGCAGCGCGAATGGGTGAGCCTGCTCGTCATGGGGCTCGGCAACTCGGTGGGCCTCGCGCTCATCCTCGCCATCCAGTACGTGAGCCTCGCCGCCACCGGCACGGTCCACTGGACCAACGAGTGGCTCTACGCCAACCTCCTGTTCGGC
>JAJXZZ010000302.1 GCA_021779795.1 Acidobacteriota bacterium
CGGCGCCGACGAGGCCGCGGCGAAGCTGGCAAGCTTCGTCGAGGGCCTCGGCGCCCGTCCCGTCCGGCTGCCCTCGGCGGCCGAGCACGACCGCCTGCTGGCCTCGCTCAGCCACCTGCCGCAGCTGGCGGCCTCGGCCCTGATGGCCGTCGTCGGCGAGGCGGCCGGCGCCGACGCCCTGGCGCTGGCCGGGCGCGGCCTGCTCGACACGACGCGGCTGGCGGGAAGCCCCGCCGACATCTGGCGCGACATCTGCGCGACCAACGCCGACGAGATCGGGGCCGCCCTCGATCGCCTCGTCGCCGAGCTCCAGCGCGTGCGGAACGGCCTGGCCGAGGGCGGGGAGATCGACCGGCTGTTCGCGTCGGCCCGCGCGTGGAGGGAACGCCTCGCCGCAAATCGCACTTGACACGGCTCGGCCGTTTCCGGCGTGATAGGGGCGGGAGTGCCTGTCTATGAACAAGGTCCTGCCAGACGCCGCGGCGGCCGTGGCCATGATTCCCGACGGCGCCACCCTCATGATGGGCGGCTTCGGGCTGTGCGGAATCCCCGAGCACCTGATCGCGGCGCTGCGGGCGCGCGGCACGCGCGACCTCACCATCATCTCCAACAACGCCGGCGTGGACGCGTTCGGGATCGGCATCCTGCTGCAGACGCGGCAGGTGCGGAAGATGATCTCGACCTACGTCGGGGAGAACCAGGAATTCGAGCGCCAGTGCCTGAGCGGCGAGCTGGACCTGGAACTGGTGCCGCAGGGCACCTTCGCCGAGCGGATCCGCGCCGGCGGCGCCGGCATCGGCGGCTTCTTCACGCCCACCGGCTACGGGACCGTCGTCGCCGAGGGGAAGGAGACGCGGATCATCGACGGGCGTCCCTACGTGTTCGAGAAGCCGCTGAGGGCCGACTTCGCCTTCGTGAAGGCGTTTCGCGGCGATCGGCTCGGCAACCTCGTCTACCGGCGCACGGCGCGCAATTTCAACCCGATGATGGCCACGGCCGCGAAGGTCACCATCGCCGAAGTGGAGCAGCTCGTGGAGCCGGGGACGCTCGACCCCGACGCCGTCGTGACGCCGGGCATCTTCGTGAAGTACGTCGTCCAGGGCCCGGGCTACGAGAAGCGGATCGAGCGGCGGACCGTGCGCCAGGCGTGACGGCGCGCGGCGCGGCCATGACAGGAGGCGGGCGTGGACAAGCGTGACCGGATTGTCCGTCGGGTGGCCCGGGAACTGCGCGACGGCGACTACGTGAACCTCGGCATCGGGATGCCGACGCTCGTGGCGAACCACGTGCCGCCGGGCGTCCACATCACGCTCCACTCGGAGAACGGCATGCTCGGCGTGGGCCCGTTCCCGCTCGAGTCCGAGGTCGATCCCGACCTCATCAACGCCGGCAAGGAAACCGTCTCGGAGACCGCCGGCTGCTGCTACTTCAGCAGCGCCGACTCGTTCGCCATGGTGCGCGGCGGCCACATCGACCTGACCGTGCTCGGGGCGTTCGAGGTGGACCAGGCGGGCAACCTCGCCAACTGGACGATCCCCGGCAAGATGGTGAAGGGCATGGGCGGCGCGATGGATCTGGTCGCCGGCGCCAAGCGCGTCATCGTCGCCATGGAGCACACGACCCGCGACGGCGCGGCGAAGATCCTGCCGGCGTGCACGCTGCCGCTCACCGGGTCGCGCGTCGTCAGCCGGATCATCACCGACCTCGCGGTCATCGACGTCACGCCCGACGGCCTCGTGCTGAGGGAGGTCGCGTCGGACAGCTCCGTGGACGCCGTGCGCGCCGCGACGGCCGCGCCGCTGCGCCTGGAGGGCGAGCCGCCGCGGTTCTGACGCGGGGCTCGAGCCCCCGCGAGCCCGTTCCAGCCCCGCGATGCGGGACCGTCAGTCAGTATCAGGAGCGTTCATGACCCGCGCGGCCATCATCATGGTTCTGGCAGCCCTGCTTCCCTTGACGGCGTATGCACAAGGCACCAAGCCGATCGCGGACAACGTGGGCTTCTGCTGGGACGCCAGCCAGATGCAGAGGCTCGTCGACTACCTGGAGCGCGTCGAGACCGACCCGGCGGCGCCGCCCGACGTCGTGGCCGCGATCTCGCCTCACGACGACTACCTCTACGCGGCGAGGGTCTACTACCCGCTCTACCGGGTGCTGCGGGCCAGGCAGGTCGTGATCTTCGGCGTGACGCACGGCGCCGTGAAGCGCGCGATCGGCGACCCGCAGGGCGTGCTCATCCTCGACGATTTCGCGGACTGGCCGGGGCTCGGCCGGCGCGTCGCCGTCTCGCCGCTCAGGGAGTACATCAAGGCGCGACTCGACACGTCGGACTACGTGGTCAGCGACAAGGCGCAGGGCCTCGAGCATTCGATCGAGGCCGTGGTGCCGTTCCTCCAGCACTTCAACCCTGGTGTCCAGATCACGCCGATCATGGTGACCCAGATGCCCGTCGATCGGATGAACCAGGTGTCGGACGCCTTGTCGGGCGTCATCGCCGACTACGTCAAGGCGAACCGCCTGGTCCCGGGCAAGGACATCGCGTTCCTGATCTCGTCGGATGCCGATCATTACGGCGAGGACTTCGACAACTCCCCGTACGGGGAGGACGCGAAGGCGCACGCCGAAGCCACGGCCAACGACCGGCGCATTGCCGGAAAGGACCTGGCCGGCGTCGTGTCGCCCGGCAAGCTCGAGGACTTCGCGTCGGAGATGAAGGCGGTGGTCTGGTGCGGCCGGTACGCCATCCCGTTCGGGCTGCTCACGTCCGAGAAGATCGTCTCGAAGGTGAACGGGCGGCAGTTGACGGGGCGGATCCTCCGGTATTCGGACTCGTATACCGAGAGCGTCCTGCCGCTGCGGGGCACCGGGATGGGGACGACGGCCCCCGCGTCGTACAAGCACTGGTGCGGCTGGCTGTCGGCGGCGTTCTACCTGCGATAGCCGGCTCCGGTCCGCCCCGCGCCGCGAAGCGCGGTGAACTTCGGGCGCGCCGGGCTCGTCAGTTCATCCGAGGCGACCGGCCCGCGCATCGTCCGAGCCGCATCCCGAGTGTGACTGACCTTCAACTGGTCGAACAGGCCCTGGCGGGGTCCGAAGACGCGTTCCGCGCGCTCGTGGTGCGCCACGAGCGACGTGTCTACAACCTTCTCGCGAGGATGCTGCGCAACCCGTCGCTTGCCGAGGAGCTGGCGCAGGAGACGTTTCTCAAGGCGTTCACGCGCCTCCGGTCGTTCGACCCGGCCTACAAGTTCTCGAACTGGATCCTGAAAATCGCCCAGAACGCCGCCATCGACGCCTTGCGCCGCGGCGGGCCGCCGGAGGTGCCGCTCGATGGTGGCCTCGACGCGGGGAATCCGGAGGGTCTCGCCGGCAGGCTGGTCGATCCCCGGAGCGGGGCCGGCGCGGCCGAGGTCGAGGGGGCCGACGTCGGCCGGATCCTGCAGGCCGCGATCGACCGGCTGCGGCCGGAGTATCGGCTGGCGGTCGTGCTTCGCTACCAGGAAGAGCTCAGCCACGAGGAGATCGCCGAGGTCACCGGGTGGCCGGTGGGGACGATCAAGAGCTACCTGCACCGGGCCCGGGCCGAACTGGCCGACGACCTCAGGCGGCGCGGCATCGGCGGCGGGCCGCGGGCCCCTGGGGCTGCAACCTCGAAGGGCTCCGGTGCGTAGGACACAGCAGGAGACGAGTGGCGTGAGCGATCGCCGGCAGGACCTCTCGTGCTGGCTCGACGCCGAGGCGCGTGGCGCCTCGGACGAGGCCGATGCGCGCCTGGCCGCCCTCGCGTCGGCCTGGCTGCCCAGGGCGCAGCCGCCCGCCGGGTTTGCCGCGCGCGTCATGGCCGCCTTGCCGGCCGCGGCGGGCAGCCGGCTCGTCCGGGTGCCGGCCGGGCTGCTGGCGTCGTGGTGGGGCAAGGGCGCCGTTGGGACGGCGGTCGTCGTCCTGGGCGCCTGCCTGGCGGCGCTCACTCCCGCGCAGATCTGGGCGGCCGGCGGCCTGGGCCTCACGGTGCTGGTCGCCGCGGCGCGGACGGCCGCCGCCGCGTCTTCGGCCGTGATGGGCGGGGCGGCGTCGGCGTGGGCCGTGCTCTGGAGCCTCGGCCGGGCGGCCAACGCGACGGTCGCGACCGGGACGGCCCCGCTGATCATCGTCGCCAACCTGGCCCTGGCGTCGGCCGCCATCGCGGGCCTCGCGCGCCTGCTCGCACTTGGGAAGGAGGAGTGTTGATGTTCGGCACATTTCTCGGACGCCCGCGCCTGCTCCTGGCGGCGCTGATCGCGGTCGCCGTCGCCGGCCCGGCCGCGGCGGCCGCCGCGCAGGAAC
>JAJXZZ010000013.1 GCA_021779795.1 Acidobacteriota bacterium
GCCCGCAATCCGCGCCTCCTCCCCGGCGGCCCGCAGGCGCTCCTGCTCCTGGCGGACGGCCTCGAGCGCTTCACGATGCTGATCGCGGACCTCCCTCGCTTCCTCCGCCAGCCGCCGGAACTGTTCCGCCGCGTTCCTGTCGGACTCGGCCGACAGGAGGGCTTCGTGGGTCAGTCCGCCGCCCTGCTCCGGAGTCCGGCGACTGACGTCGGCGTTCTCGCGCACGCCGTCTCCCGGCTTCTTCGGGTGCCCCGGCGGGTTGTGCCCCTTCGGCATATGGAGTCCTCTTCCTGGTTCGCGGGCCTCGCGCGCGCCGCCTACAGGCGTCGCACGAAATGGAGCACGAGCACGATGAGCGCCACCACGAGCACGACGTGAATCAGCGCCGAGGTGACGTGGAACGCGAAGAACCCAAGCAGCCACAGGATGATCAGCACCACCGCAATTGTCGCCAGCATCTGTTCATCTCCTTGCGTGCGGTCACGAAAGTGGACGACCGCGTTCGGAGAACCCTGGGTCTCGTGGCTCTCTCTCCCCAGGCCCATCATCGGCCAGACGCCACGGGCTGGCTGTCCAATACGGCACAATCTCGAAGAGGGAGTCGGAAACGGGAAGGGCATGAGCGTCCCTCCGGCGCGTCGCGGCGCGGCTCACGCGCTCCACGCCCAGTTCTGGATCTCGGGCGGATCCTCGAAGTGTTCGCGGGCGTAGGTCGAGGCCCGCTCGATGGCGGCTCGGCAATCGGCGGTGAGCGCGGCGGCGCGGTCGCCCATCCGCGAGGTGCGCCGGAGCGCTTCGATGCACAGGTGATAGCGGCTCATGCCGTTCATCGAGACCATGTCGAACGGCGTGGTCGTCGTGCCCCGCTCCTTGAACCCGCGCACGTGGAACCTGGCAGGGGAGGGGCGCCCGTGCACGATCTCGTGGATGGCGCGCTGGTAGCCGTGGAAGGCGAAGACGACCGGGGCGTCCTCGGTGAACAGCTCGACGAACCGGTCGCGTGGCATGCCGTGCGGGTGCGCGTCCGGGGGGAACAGCGTCATCAGGTCCACCACGTTCACCACCCGGACCCGCAGCTCGGGCGCGTGGTGCCGCAGCCACCACGCCGCCGCGACCGTCTCGAGCGTCGGCACGTCGCCCGCCGCCGCCAGCACCACGTCCGGCGCGCCGCCCTCGTCGTTGCCCGCCCACCGCCACACCGACGCCCCGCGCGCGCAGTGCTCCCGGGCGGCGGAGAGGTCCAGCCACTGCAGTTGCGGCTGCTTGTCGATGACGATCAGGTTCACGTAGTCGCGGCTGCGGAAGCAGTGGTCGGCGACCGAGAGCAGGCAGTTGCCGTCCGGCGGCAGGTAGATGCGCGCGACCGTGCCGCGCTTCGACAGGACGACGTCGATCAGCCCGGGACCCTGGTGGCTGAACCCGTTGTGGTCGTTGCGCCAGCAGGTGGAGGTCAGCAGGATGTTCAGCGAGGCGATGGGCGCCCGCCACGACAGCCCGGCGCTCTCGCCGAGCCACTTCGCGTGCTGCACCACCATCGAGGCGACGATCATCCCGAAGGCCTCGTAGGAGGCGAAGAGCCCGTGCCGGCCGGTGAGGAGGTAGCCCTCGAGCCAGCCTTCGAGCAGGTGCTCGCTCAGCACCTCCATGACGCGCCCGTCCGGCGCCACGTGGTCGTCGAGGCCGATGGTCGTGCCGACGAAGCACCGGTTCTCGACGGCGAACACGTCGTCGAGCCGGTTCGACGCGGTCTCGTCGGGACAGAAGAGGCGGAAGTTCGCCGACTCCGCGTTGCCGGCGTAGATGTCGCGCATCATCCTGCCGAGCGGGCGAGTCGATTCCTCGCGTGCCGCCGCCGGCTGCGCCACCGGGAGCGCGAGGCCGTCCAGCTCGGGCAGCCGGAGATCGGCCAGCAGCGCGCCGCCGTTGGCGTGCGGATTGGCGCCCATGCGCCGGCGCCCCTTGGGGGCGAGGTCGGCGAGCTCGGCGGCGAGCCGGCCGTTCGAGTCGAACAGGGCCTCCGGGTGGTAGCTCCGCATCCACGCCTCGAGCGCCTCGAGCTGCCTCGCGTCCGACCGCACGAGGGCCAGCGGCACCTGGTGCGCCCTGAACGTTCCCTCGACGGGCCGCCCGTCCACCTCCCGCGGCCCGGTCCAGCCCTTCGGCGTCCGCAGCACGATCGCCGGCCACCGGGGCCGCCGGCTGACGCCTGTCGCCCGCGCCTCGGACTGGATGGCCCGGATCTGGCGGTAACAGTCGTCCAGCGTCGCCGCGAACTGCTGGTGCAGGACCATCGGATCGTCGCCCTCGACGAAGTGCACCTGGTAGCCGTGCCCGTCGAGGGTCGCGCGCACGTCGTCATCGGCTGAACGGCCCAGCACCGTCGGCCCGCCGATCTTGTAACCGTTGAGGTGCAGGATCGGGAGCACGGCCCCGTCGCGGGCCGGGTTCAGGAAGCTCACGCTCTTCCACGATCCGGCGAGCGGCGCGGTCTCCGCCTCTCCGTCGCCCACCACGGCGGCGACGATCAGGCCGGGGTTGTCGAAGGCCGCGCCGAAGGCGTGGCCGAGCACGTAGCCCAGCTCGCCGCCTTCGTGAATCGACCCGGGCGTCGGGGCGCTCACGTGGCTCGGCACGCCGCCAGGCGTCGAGAACTGCCGGAACAGGCGGCGGAGGCCGGCGCTGGTTCGATCGATCGCGGGGTAGATCTCCGAGTACGTGCCTTCGAGATAGACGTTCGCGATGACCGCCGGCCCGCCGTGCCCGGGGCCGGCCAGGAAGATCATGTCGGCGTCCTGCTCGGTGATCAGCCGATTGAGGTGCATGTACACGAAGTTGAGGCCCGGCGAGGTGCCCCAGTGCCCGAGCAGCCGAGGCTTGATGTGCTCGAGCCGAAGCGGTTCCGCGAGGAGGGGATTGTCGAGCAGGTAGATTTGCCCGACCGTCAGGTAGTTGGCCGCCTGCCAGTACCGGTGCATCCTGCCGAGGAGCGCCGGGGAGAGGGGGCCTTCGGTCGTGGCCTCATGCGGCCGCCGGCGTCGGTCGCTCGCCTCGACGGCGCTGGAGATCGTCGGGTCGAACTCATACATGGGGGTCCCCCTCTCACCGTTGCCACAGGATCTGAGCGGCTTCGAGCGGCACCGAGGCCCCGTCGCAGCGGGGCACGATGCGCACCACGTAATCGGTGGCCGGGCGAGTGGCCGGCACCTCGACCCGGTAGACGTCGCCGCCGCCATCGCCGCCGAGGCTGCGGACGTGGTTCATCTCGTGGCGACTCCGGCCGTCGCCGCCGGTCCCGTCCGCGTAGAGCTCCACGCGGAACGCCCCGGGGCCGAGACCGGGGGCGAACACCTGCGCCTCGAAGGCGAGGCGGGCTTCGCCCCTCTCCACCGTCACGGCGCCGATCCGGAGCGCCGCCCACCGGGTCTCGAGGACGCGCCGCCAGCCGGCGATCTGCCTGCCGAGCTCGCACCCGGCCGCGGCGCGGGCGCGGTAGGCGGCCGCCACCGGCAGGTAATGCCGCTCGGTGTACTCACGCACGGCGCGGTCGGCGGAATACTGCGGCGTCAGCCGCGCCATGCTCTCCCGCATCCGCGCGACCCACGCGGTGGGGATGCCCGACCCGTCGCGGGTGTAGAACTCCGGCACGACCTCCCGTTCGAGCCGGTCGTAGAGCTGCTCGGCCTCGGCCGCGTCGCGGGCCGGGTCGTCGTCGTGGTTCCCGTCGTCGCCCAGGGCCCAGCCCACGTCGGGCTGGTAAGCCTCGGCCCACCAGCCGTCGAGCTCCGACAGGTTGAGGCCGCCGTTGACGAGCGCCTTCATGCCGCTCGTCCCGCACGCCTCCCATGGCCGGCGCGGCGTGTTGATCCAGACATCCACTCCCTGCACCAGCTGCTCGGTGAGCAGCATGTCGTAGTCACTGAGAAAGATGACGCGGGGGCGCGCCTCGGTCCGTCGGATGAAACGGATCCACTCCTGGATCAGGGCCTGCCCGGCCGTGTCGGCCGGATGGGCCTTGCCGGCGATGACGATCTGCACCGGGCGCTTCGGGTTGTTCAGGATGGCGAGCAGCCGGTCGGGGTCGTGCAGTAGCAGGTTCGGCCGCTTGTAGGCGGCGAAACGCCGCGCGAATCCCAGCGTCAGCGCATCGGGGTCGAAGAGCGTCTTCGCCTGCTCCACAGCCTCGGGCGTCGAACCGCACGCGGTCAGCTGCCGGGCCAGTCGGTCTCGCGCGTAGTCGATGAGCGTCCTGGTGGCCGCCGTGCGCAGCTCCCACAGCCGGGCGTTCGACACGGCGCGAATCGCCTCGCCCGGGCCGTCCCCATTCCCCAGCCAGCGGTCCTTCCCGCACGCCTCGGTCCAGAGCCGGTCGGCCGCCGCCGAGTCCCAACTCGGCACGTGCACGCCGTTGGTGACGTGTCCGATGGGCACCTCGTCTTCCGGCCAGCGCGGAAAGAGCGGGGCGAACAGGCGCCGGCTCACGTCCCGGTGCAGGCGGCTGACGCCGGTGATCGCGCCGCTGCCCCGGATCGCCAGGTACGCCATGTTGAGGCTCTCCGACCGGTCCACGGGATTCTCGCGCCCCAAGGCGAGCAGGTCGTCGATCGTGATGCCCAGCTCCTCCCTCGCGTACCCGCCGAGATACTGCTCGACGAGCGCCGGCGCGAACCGGTCGAACCCGGCGGCCACCGCCGTGTGCGTCGTGAACAGGTTGCCCGCCCGCGTGACGGCCAGCGCCACCTCGAAGGGCTGGCCGGTCTCCTTCATGAAGGCCCGGGCGCGCTCCAGGACGGCAAAGGCGGCGTGCCCCTCGTTCAGGTGGCAGACGTCCGGCCTGATCCCGAGCTCGCCCAGCAGACGCCACCCGCCGATCCCGAGCGCGATCTCCTGCACGAGCCGCAGCTCGGGCCCTCCGCCGTAGAGTTCGCTCGTGATCCCCCGGTGCGAGGGGACGTTGGCCGCGTCGTTGCTGTCGAGCAGGTAGAGCCTGGCCCTGCCGACCTGCACCTGCCAGGCGCGCAGCCAGACGGAGTACCCCGGCAGCGCGATCTCGAGCCGCAGCCACTCCCCGGTCGGGCGGCGGACGGCCGTCATCGGCAGCTGCCCGGGGTCGTTGTATGGAAACAGGGCCTGCTGGGCTCCGTCCCGGTCGATCATCTGGCGGAAATAGCCCTGCTGGTAGAGCAGCCCCACGGCGACGACGGGGACGCCGAGATCGCTGGCGGCCTTGAGCTGGTCGCCAGCGACGTTGCCGAGTCCTCCGGAGTAAATCGGGAGGGCCTCGCTCAGCATGTATTCCATGCTGAAGTAGGCCACCGAGAGCGACGCCGCGTCCGCGTGGGCGCGCTGAAACCATGCGGGCGCCTCCGCCGCCCGGCGCCTGGACTCCACCAGGCTGTCGATCTTCTGCCGGGCCGCGGGATCCGCCAGCACGCGCGCGATCCGGTCGCGCGAGACCGTCTGCAGAACGCCCCAGGGGTTGTGCGTGAGGTCCCACAAGCCGGCATCGAGCTGGCGCCAGACCTCGTCAACCGCGGAACTCCACGACCAGCGCAGGTCGAGCGCCAGTTCGGCGAGGGCGTCGATGCCCTCGATGTCGGTGGGCAGGAGACTCCAGGCCGGGTTGGCGACGCGGGTCGGGCTCATCAGGGTGTCGTCCTCGCGCTCCCGCCGCCGGAGCTCAACGGAGGCCTCGCGCCGTCACCGACCCGAGGCGCCGGCCTGGCGGCCACTGCCCATTGTGCCACCCTCGCGCTCGGCCCGCCGCGCGCGGCGCAGGTCGGCGAGGGTCACCATCCGTTCGTGCGTCTCGTCGAGGAGGCGCAGCCGGAGCGAGTGCAGGCTCCGGCGGAACGTCAGCGGCGGCACGGTCTGGAGGACCGGCACGCGGTCCAGGCATCGCTGCAGCGCGTAGTTGGGAATGCGGGCCTGGACGTGGTGGACGTGGTGCAGGCCGATGCTGCCGGTGAGCCATTGCAGCGGCTTCGGCAGCTTGTAGTAGGAGCTGCCGGCCAGCGCCGCCTGCCACGGATTCCACGCGTCGTGCCGGCTCCAGTACACGTCTTCGAACTGGTGCTGGATGTAGAAGAGCCAGATGCCCGCCGCGCCGGCAAGGACCCCGACGACCGACTGAACGACCACGAACGTCCGCAGGCCGATCGTGAGGCTCGCCGCGACCGCCGCGGCCACGATTCCCAGGTTCGTGACGCGCACGCTGAAGCGCTCCCCGGCGGTGGCGCCCCGCGGGCTGAACCGGTTGCCGACGACGAACACGGCCACCGGGCCGGCCAGGAACATGACGAACGGATTCCGGAAGACGCGATAGAAGAGCCGCTTCGGCCGGGACGCGTCCAGGTACTCGCGGAGGGTGAGCGTCCACACGTCGCCCGTCCCCCGGCGGTCCAGGTCGCCGACCGTCGCATGATGCTGCAAGTGGGCCCTCCGCCACAGGTCGAAGGGCATCAGCGTGAGCAGCCCCGTGAGGTATCCCACGATTCGATTGGCCCGGGGCGACGGGAGAAAGGAGCCGTGACAGCAGTCGTGGAAAATGATGAAGGCGCGCACGAGCAGGCCGGCCGCGGGCACCGACAACGCGAGCATCAGCCATGGGTGGCGCGGGGCGAGGTACGCCATCGCCGCCCAGACCGCCGCGTACGGGACGAGCGTGTTGACGAGCTGCCAGACGGCCCGTCTCGCGTCCGGTCGCGCGAACGGCGCGAGCGCCGGATACCAATCGGGCCGCCGGGCGGCGTCGGTGCGACTCGTTCCGGCCGCGGAGGCAGACATCGGGGGCCCTCCTTCCCCGGCTCCTACGAGGACTGTACGCGCGGCATTGGGGACCGTCTGTGCAGGATCGAACAGGCCGTGGATCGACCCGTCCGGACCGCGCGCCGGCGCCCGCCCGGTGAGCGTGTGCAAAAAAGAACACCCCGGGCGGGCGATTTCACCCCATGATCCACCCGATTCGTGGAGGTTCGGCCGGCCGGCGCGAAGCCGTCGGGTGAACGGCGCATGACGCGCGTTGGCGGTGGGGTCAGACCATGCACATTCTTCTCTATGTCCCCGACAACCACGTGACGCGCAACTTCGTGCCGCAGCTCTGGCCGTTCCTGCTGCGGGCGCGGACGCCCGCCCGCCACCGCGTCACGGTCATCGACGGGAACGCGCAGCGGCTGAGCATCCCCGAGCTGGTCCGGTACATCAAGGATCACGGAGTGGATCTGCTCGGCATGGGGTTCATGACGCGGATGGCGCAGCGGGCCTACGACACGGCCCTGGCCGTCCGCGCGGAGACGGGCATCCCCATCGTCTTCGGCGGCCCGCACGTGACCGCCATCCCGGACGAAGCGCTCGGCCGCACCGGGCTCCCGCGGACGGCCGACGCCGTCGTGCTCGGCGAGGCCGACGACATCTGGGCCGAGGTGGTCGAGGACGCGGCGCGCGGCGAGTTGAAGGAGGTCTACGGTCCCGACGGGCCCGGCGGCAAGCCCAGCCTGGAGTCGTACACGGCGATCGACTGGGAGTCGCTCGACCTGGGCCTCTTCGACCTGCTGCGGTTCGTGCCGGCGCGGATTCAGCGCTGGCTCAAGGCCATTGGAATCGGGTTCGACAAGGCCTACGTCGTGCCCGTCGAAACCGGGCGCGGGTGCGCCTACGGGTGCGAGTTCTGCACGGTCACCGGGTTCTTCGGGCGGCAGCTGCGCTTCCGGTCCAATGAAAGCGTCATCGCCGAACTGCTGGCGCTCAAGCGTCGGGCGGCGCGGGAGCGCGCGCTGGTCGCCGTCTTCTTCATCGACGACAACCTCGCCATCAACCGGGACCGGCTCAAGGCGCTCCTCCGCGACATGATCCGGCTCGACGCCTGCCTGCCGTGGGTGGCCCAGGTCAGCGTCAACCTGCTCGACGACCAGGAACTCGTGGACCTCGTCGCCGCGAGCGGCGGGCGCTTCATCTTCATGGGCCTCGAGTCGGTGAACGCCGACAGCCTGAAGGACGTCCGCAAGTCGTTCAACAAGCCGGCCGACTACGGCCGGGTGATCCAGCGGCTGGCCGAGCGCAACGTCTACGCGATCACGTCGTTCATCGTCGGCCTGGAAGACGACCGGCCCGGGACCGCGGCGCTCATCGACGCCCAGTTGTCCACCTGGCCGCCGGTGCTGCCGGTGTTCGGGCTGCTCACGCCGTACCCGGCCACGCCGCTGTACCGACGGCTCGCCGCGGCGCGCCGGCTGACCAACCCCACGCACTGGATTGGCTCGGTTGCGTTCAAGGCGACGTTCCGGTTCGCCCACTTCACGCCGGACGAGGCCGAGGCGGAGGTGCGCGACGCCTGGCGACGGGCGTACCGGCCGGGAGCCTTCGCGCGCACCGAGCGATGGCTGGTCGCCAACCACAAGCCCTTCGAGCCCCAGGTGACGTTCCTGGTCGCGCGGCTGCTCTTCCGCGGCATCTACTTCCAGCAGGGGACGGCGTGGTCGTGGATTCGCCTGCTGGCGGCCAACAGCCCGACGATCGCCCGGATCGTCTGGCGCGAGCTGTTCGCCCGGCCCGAGGCGTCGGCCCGGACACTTCCGGCCCCGGTCACCGCTCCGCCTGAGCACGTGCGGGCCCAGGAGCCGGGGAACGCGCTCACCGACGGCCCGCCATGACGGGCCGCGCCCGGGCCCTCCGCGCGCGTCAGGCGCGGGTCCACACCTCGACCCGGTGTTCGCGCTGGTCGTTGACCAGGGGCACCTCCGCGCCGGCCAGGTCCTCGTCGTCCATCCTCACGCGCGCCGCGCCGGCCGGGGGCGGCGCGTTGTTGACCGTGATGTGGTAGGGCGTCTCGCGGTAGCGGTAGCGGACGGTGAATGTGCTCCAGTCCGCGGGCACGCAGGGCTCGATCCGCAGCCGGTCGCCCTGGAGCGTCAGGCCCAGGAGCGATTCGAGGATGAGCCGGTACATCCAGGCGGCGGATCCCGTGTACCAGGTCCATCCGCCGCGCCCGACGTGCGGGGCCACCGCGTACACGTCGGCAGCCACCACGTAGGGCTCCACCTTGTAGGTCTCGATTCCGGCGGCCGTCGCTCCGTGCGCGGGCGGGTTGATCAACCTCCACACCTCCCACGCGCGCTCGGCGTCGCCAAGTTCGGCAAACGCCATGGCCGCCCAGATGGCCGCGTGCGTGTACTGCCCGCCATTCTCCCGCACGCCCGGGACGTATCCCTTGACGTAGCCCGGTTCGAGCGGAGAGGTGTCGAACGGCGGGTCGAGCAGCCGAACCAGCCCGTCGTCACGATCGACCAGCCGCTCGTCCACGGCCGCCATGGCCTGGCGGGCCCGCTCGGGACCGGCGGCCCCGGAGAGGACGGACCAGCTCTGTGAAATCGAGTCGATCTGGCACTCCGGGTTGATCGACGAACCGAGCGGGGAGCCGTCGTCGAAGTAGGCGCGACGGTACCACGACCCATCCCATCCGCTCTCCTCGAGGCGCAGCCGCAATGCCGCCGCTTCCGACAGGCAGCGGTCCGAGAAGGCGGAATCCCCGTGTCGGCTGGCGAGGGCCGCGAACGCCGTCAGGACGGCGTAGAGGAAGAACCCCAGCCAGACGCTCTCGCCGCGCCCTTCGGCCCCGACCAGGTTCATGCCGTCGTTCCAGTCCCCCGAGCCCATCAGCGGCAGGCCATGGGCGCCGAACCGCAGGCCGTGGAGAATCGCGCGCACGCAGTGGGAGTACAGGCTGGCGTCGCCTTCCGAGGTGGCGGGCAAGTCGTAATACGAGTCCTCCTCCGGGCTCACGGGACGCCCCTCGAGAAAGTGGACCTTCTCGTCGAGCACGCCCGTGTCGCCGGTGGCGGTCACGTAGCGGCACGTCGCCAGCGGCAGCCAGAGGTAATCGTCCGAGCAGTGCGTGCGGACGCCCCGGCCCGCCGGCGGATGCCACCAGTGCTGCACGTCGCCTTCCGTGAACTGCCGCGCCGCGCACAACAGCAGCTGCTGCCGGACGAGCGGCGCCTCGGCGTGGACCAGCGCCATCACGTCCTGCAGCTGGTCGCGGAAGCCGAAGGCGCCGCCCGACTGGTAGAAGCCGCTCCGGCCCCACAGGCGGCACGTGATCGTCTGGTAGAGCAGCCAGCCGTTGGCCAGCGTGTTGAGCGCGTGGTCCGGCGTGTCCACGTGGACCGCGCCGAGCGTGCGGTTCCAGTACTGCCAGACCTCCTCGAGCGCCTGGCGCGCGGCGCCTGCGCGGCGGACGTGGCCGAGCAGGCCGGCGACCTCGTCCCGGCTGCGTCCGGCGCCGAGCGTGAAGACGATCTCGCGCTCCTGCCCGTCCTCGAGCGCAAAGGCCACCTGCGCCGCGCCGCACGGATCCAGGGCGCCTCCCACCCGGTCCGAGAGCGCGTTCCGCGTCATGGCGGCCGGCCGCCTGAGCGTGCCATTGCGACCGATGAACTCGGTGCGGTCGCCCGAGACGGATCGATTCGGCTCGGCCACGTGGAAGAAGGCCGTCCGCTCGGCGAATTCGGCGCCGTAGGCGTTCGCGGCCAGCAGGGCGCCGGTGTCGGGATCGATCTCGGTCACCACGTGCGGGGCGGCCTTCGCCCGGAGGTCGCCGAGCACCCACTCCACGTAGCCGGTGGCCGACAGCCGGCGCGGCCGGCCCGAGGCGTTGCGGATCTTCAGCACCGACCACTTCACCGGCGCCGCCCGGTCCACGTACACCCACAACTCGGTCGTGATGCCGTCCTCGGTGTGCTCGAACACGCTGTAGCCGAATCCATGCCGGCTCGTGTAGGGGGCATCGTGTCCGGCCGGCAGGGGCGTGGGCGACCAGAAGCGGCCGCTCTCCTCGTCGCGAAGGTAGAACGCCTCCCCGCTGGCGTCGCTCACCGCGTCGTTGTTCCAGGGCGTCAGCCGGAACTCGTGGGCATTCTCGGCCCAGCTGTAGGCCGAACCGCTCTCCGAGACGACGGTGCCGAATCCCGGGTTCGCGAGCACGTTGACCCAGGGCGCCGGCGTCACCGCGCCCCCTCCGGTCGCGATGACGTACTCCCGGCCGTCGCCGGTGAAACCGCCCAGCCCGTTCGAGAAGACGAGATCCCGGCGAGGCGGCGCCGGCGCGGGGGCCGGCCGGCGGCCCTCCCGGCCGGCCGCGAATCGCGCGGGCAGCACGTCGATCGGCCGGCCTGCCACCTGGTCTTCGAGCGAGCCGCGGCGGTCGGTGACGATCACCCGGGCCACCGCCTGGAACAGCGTCCGGTCCTCGTTGGAGATCTGATCGCCGGACCGGACGAAGATCGCGCCCGGGCGATCCGGGGCATTGGTCTCGACGCCGGCCGCGATGAGGCCGTTGATCTGTTCCTGCAGTTGCTGCCGGTAGCCGGCCCGGTCCTCGTTCCAGATGACCAGGTCCACCGCCAGTCCCTTCAGGCGCCAGTAGGCGTGCGCCTGCACGAGTTGACGCGCCAGGTCGATGGACGCCGCGTCGCCGATCTGCAGCAGCACGATCGGCAGATCGCCGGAGACCGAGTAGCCCCACAACCCGGACTGCCCGCGCCGGTTCTTCGCCACCAGCGACGCCTCGGCGCGCAGGGCAGGGTTGGCGTAGACGATCGAGCTGGCCAGGCGGCAGTACAACTGGGCGTCCGCCTCGCTCGCGTTCAGCTGGCGCAGGACGACGTGGGCGTGGGTGGAGGCGAGGGCGAACACGCGGTTCGCAAGGCGCCGGTCCTGGTACTTGCCCACCAGGCCGAGGCAGGCCTCCCGCGTCTCGGCCACCCCCGAGACGACGTCGATCGTGACCGACTCGTCCGGCTCGAGGATGTACCGGCCTCGGATCGCGACGATCGGATCGAGCACCGACCCCTGGCTGCCCGACAGCGGGCCCGGATCGCGCATCGCCAGCGGCTCGGCAGGCGTCCGGCCGCGGCCGACGAAGCGCAGCCGATCGGTCTCGTACGAGAGCGGGCTGTCGGCTGACGCGTCGTGCGCCGCCATCAGGTGGAACATCCAGGGGGACGCCTCGCCGCGGGAGCGCGGGCGCCTGGTGCACAGGATCGCCCGCCGGTCCGGCACCGTCTCGGTCTGGACGAAGAGGTTGCTGAACGCCGGGTGCAGCTGGTCGGCGGCCGCGGGCGCGAGCGCCACTTCCGCGTAACTGGTCACCTCGATCGTCCTGCGCGTCCGGCCCGAGTTGGTCAGGCGCAGCCGCCGCAGCTCCACGTCGTCCTCGGGCGACACCGCGATCTCGGTGTAGCTCTCGATCTGGCGCGTCCTGCTGCGGAATTCGGCGCGCGCCTCGGAGAACACCGCCTCGAACCGGTCCGACGGCTGGAGCGTCGGCTGGTGGGTCACGGACCAGAACGCGCCGTCCGCGACGTCGCGGACGTAACAGAAGAGCCCCCAGTTGTCGCACGTCGCGTCCTCGCGCCAGCGGGTGACGGCGAGGTCCTTCCATCGGCTGTAGCCCCCGCCGGCGGTGGTCACGACCACGTGATAGCGGCCGTTCGACAGCAGCTGCACTTCCGGAGCGGCCGTGTCGGGCCGGCTGAACGAGCGCACCGCGGTGTCGGCGCCAGTTCGCGCCGTGCGCCCCTCGGAGGCGGAGGTCGCGGGCAGCAGGACGGCGCCGGCGCGCGGGATGCGCTCCTGCAGCAGCAGCGCGGTCGCCTGGAACGCCGGGTCGGACGCGAAGCGCGCCTGCATCCGGCCGTCGCAGAGCACGTGCGCCAGCGACAGGAACGTCATCCCCTGGTGATGGGCCATGTAGGAGCGCACGACGGCGTGCGCGTGACCGCGCGGCACGCGCGTCAGCGTGTAGTCAATCGCCTCGTAGAAGCCGTACTCCCCTTCGAAGCCCTCGGCCGCGAGCCGCTGCAGGTTGGAGCACGCGTCCTCGGGCGCCACCATCAGCGCGAGGGCAGACGCGTACGGGGCCACGACCAGGTCGTCGGAGAGGCCGCGCCTGAGGCCGAGCCCCGGCACCCCGAACGCACGGTATTGATAGGTGAGCCGGGCGTCGAGCAGGTGGTAGCCGGACTCGGAGATGCCCCACGGCACGCCACGGTGGCGCCCGTACTCCATCTGGCGCCTGACCGCGGCCCGGTACGTCTGGTCGAGCAGGGTGCCCTCGTAGCGTGGCATGACGACGAGCGGCATCAGGTACTCGAACATGGAGCCGCTCCACGACAGCAGGACCGGCCCTCCCGCCGTGAGCGTGAGGAGGCGGCCCAGCGCGAACCAGCTCTCCTGCGGCAGCTGTCCCTGGGCGATGGCCACGAACGCGCAGAGACGCGCCTCGGAGGCGAGCAGGTCGTAGTCACCCGCGTCGCGGCGGCGCTCGGCGACGTTGTAGCCAATCGACAGGAGGTGGCGCGCCTCGTCGAACACGACGCTCCACTCCATCGACGCCAGGTCGGCCGCCTGCGCCGCGAGCCGGTCGATCGCGCCGAGTCTCGCTCGAGCCGGGCCGCCCCACTCGCCGTCGAGCGCCGCCAGTTCGCCGAGCGTCGGGATCGCGGCCGGCGCCGCGGGCGGCGCGGCCGGCGTGGCCGGCCCGGGGAGGCCGGTCCACGGCATCAGGAACGACACGTCGCCCAGCAGATCGGCGCACTGGTCCGCCAGGGCCAGCGCCCACCGGGCCCGCGAGGCGTCACCGGCCGCGGTGAGGTCGGTCGCCAGCGCGCGGCCCATCGAACCGAGACGTTCCAGCGTCACCCGTCCGTCCGCGACCGTCTGCGGCCCCTGCTCGCACGCCGCGGCGAGCGCCTGCCGCAGCCGCGTCATCGTCGTCGGCGTGGATCCGCGGCCGGGACCCGCCGCCAGGCTGAACGTGTCGCGCAGGCCCAGGAACGCGCGGGCCGGCAGCACCGCCTCGTCGGCCAGCGCGAGCAGGCCCGGGCGAAGCGTCAGGAGGTGGCCGGCCAGGTTGCCGCTGTCCACCGAGGAGATGTAGCGGGGTTCGAGCGGGGCCAGCGACCGGGTGTCGTACCAGTTGAAGAAGTGCCCCCGGTAGCGTTCCATGGCCGACATCGCGTCAAACGCACGGGTGGTGCGATCCAGGAGCCGGCCGGCCGAGATGTATCCGAAGTCGCAGGCCGAGAGGCTGGCGAGCAGCGCCAGGCCCATGTTGGTCGGCGACGTCCGGTGCGCCACGCCGGGCGCGGGCGACTCCTGGTAGTTGTCCGGCGGCAGCCAATGGTCGTCGGGCCCGACGTAGGTGTCGAAGAAGCCCCAGGTCCGCCGGGCGACGCCGCCCAGGAAGCGGAGGTGGTCCGCCGTCAGCCGCGCGGGGCGTTCGGTGAGCGGGCGGCTGATGCGCCAGGTGATCGCTGGAGCCGCGATCCAGAGAATCAGGATGGGGCCGGCGGCGGCGAGACTGGCCGGGCGCGCCAGCCAGAGATACACACACGCCGCGCCGGCCAGCGCCGGGGCGCTCCACATCCTGGCCCACGCGTCGGCCAGGCCGCGACGGGCCGGTCCGCTGCCGTCACCAGACGGCGTCCACTCGAGGAGCCGTCTGTGCGTGATGAGCAGCCGCGCGGCGGTGCGCGACGCGGCGTCGAGACTGACGTACGCGTCGTAGGGCAGACAGGCCAGCGTCAACAGCGCCTGCGCCAGTTGGCGCCCGAACAGGCGCGAACCGGCCGCGAGATGGCTCCCGAGGCCGACGTCGGCAGGCTTTCTCATCACGCCGGCGAACGACACGACGACGGCGGGGGCCAGCAGGAAGCCGACGCCGCCGAGCGTCCAGGCCCAGGCCGGCGAGAGCCGCGCCCACGCGAAAAGGAACAGCCCCGCCAGCGCCGCGGAGGTGAGGCTGCGGCGGAGGTTGTCGAAGAGCTTCCATCGGCCGAGCGCGGGGAGCGGGTTCCGCGTCCGCCGCCCGTCGCCGCCGGGCACGGCGGGCAGCAGCCAGCGCCAGAGCTGCCAGTCGCCGCGAATCCAGCGGTGACGCCGCCGGATGTCGTCCTGGTAGGCGGAGGGGTGCTCCTCGTACACCTGCACGTCGGTCAACAGGCCGGCGCGCGCGTAGCAGCCCTCGAGGAGGTCGTGGCTGAGGATCCGATTCTCCGGGAAGTGGCCGCCCACCGCCAGCTCGAACGCGTCCACGTCGTAGATGCCCTTGCCGATGAAGGACCCCTCCCCGAACAGGTCCTGGTAGACATCGGACACGACGCGGGTGTAGGGATCGACGCCCGGCTCGCTGGCCCAGAGCCGTGCGTACCACGACCGGGTCGCACTGGGGAGGCTGATGGCCACCCTGGGCTGCAGGATGCCGTAGCCCGCCGTCACGCGCCGTTCGCGCTCGTCGTATCGCGGGCGGTTGAGCGGATGCATCATCGCGCCGACCATCAGGCGCGCGGCGTCGCGCGGCAACTGCGTGTCGGCGTCGAGCGTGATGACGTACCGCACGCGGGAGAGGACCGACCTGTCCCCGACGATCCGCGAGAATCGTCCCGGGCCGGCGCCGCGCAGCAGCGCGTTCAGCTCGGCGAGCTTCCCGCGCTTCCGCTCGTACCCCATCCAGACGCGTTCCTGCGGATTCCAGCGCCGCGGGCGATGGAAGAGGAAGAACGGGCCGCCGTACTTCTCGTTGAGTTCCTCGATCCGCCTGGCGGCCAGGCACTCGAGAGCGTCGTCCTCGGGCAGCGTCTCGCGCGCGGCGTCGGCGAGGTCGGTCAGGAGGCCGAAGCCGACGTGCTCGTCCCGGTTGCCCAGGAAGCGCACTTCCAGCGCTTCGACCAGGCGCTCCACGTTCTCGGGGTCTGTGATCAGCGCGGGGACGACGACCAGGGTGCGCGCCGCCGGCGGGATACCCTTCGACACGTCCATCTTCGGCAGGGCATGGGGCGTCGTCAGTCGCGTCACGAGGGCGTTGACGAGGGCGACGGCGACCTGGCTCGTGCAGAGCAGCAGCAGCCCGCCCAGCACGAGGAGCCAGCCGGTTCGTTCCTGGCTCCACGCTCCCGCGACGAGCGGCGCCGTCAGCAGGGTTGTGAGGAGGGCCACGCCGCCGAGGTAGAGGCCCAGCGGCCGGCTGAGCCACCGGCGCCGGATCCGCCCGGCCAGGGAGACGCCTCCGCCCATCGCCTGCTCGAGGCGCCACAGCCCCTGGTCCACGAGGTAGAAGCCGACGTGCGTCGTCCTGGCGTCGGGAGTCGGGCCGGCCGCGGCCTCCCGCGCGAGGTCGATCGCGCGCCCGGCGACCTCCGACTCGTCCAGGCCGAGCCGCCGCGCCGTCGCCTCCACGACATGGCGGTACCGGTCCCGGGTGGCGAAGTCCATCAGGGCGTACACGCCAGCCGGGTCGCTTCGGAGCAGCTGTTCCACGGCGCTGCGGGCCTCGACGAACGCGCGCCAGTCGGTCGCCGCGAGAAACCGCAGGCTGCTGATGCTGTTGCTGACCGACACCTGGTCGGCAGCCTGCTGCTGATTCTCCGACTGCACCAACTGTTCGATCGTCAGGCCGTCCTCGGACAGCCGCTGCTCGATCCAGGTCAGCGGCAGGGCCAGCGCCGGGCTTCTGCCCTGCAGGCGGCGGGCGAGCTCGGCGACGAAGGACCCGACCACCGGCGGCTGAGACCGCGCCATGTCGGCGATCGACAGGATGAGGCTCTTCGGGTCCTTCTCGGCGACCGCCAGCATCTGGTCGGCCCAGAAGTCCGCGCGGTTGCGGTCCACCCGGTCGGCCCCGACCCGGGCGGAGACGCGGCGGAGGTTCTCGAGAAGGGCCAGCCGCAGCATGATCGGGATGGCCCACAGTTCGCCCGTGGTGAGCGGCGTCACCTCCTGGTAGGCCGCGACGAAGCCTTCGAGGCCGTCGGCATCCAGGCGGCCGTCGCGGTGCGCGATCGTCTCGAGGGCGATGTCGTAGACCCGCGGCAGGCCGGCCGACGGGCCGTCGGCAAGGCGAGGCAGCTCGCGGTCGTAGCGCGGCGGGAGGTGCCGGCGGGCGGTGCGGATCTGCTCTTCGATCAGGTAGAAGTTGTCGAGCAGCCACTCTCCGGCCGGCGTGACGCGACGGTCGGCGTCCACGGCTTCGGTCAGCAGCGTCCGGACGGCGGTCAGCAGCGCCTCGTTGTCCGCCAGCCGCGCCAGCAACCGGTCGGGGGCGCGTGTCGCGCTCAACCGGTGGGAGGCGGCCAGCACCTTCCCGTGCCGCGCCATCTGCTCGCGGCTGAAAAGCTCCGCGCGAAGCGGCAGCTCTTCGCTGGCGGCACGCGCGGAGAAGTCCGCCCGCCCGGCGACCACGTCGCGCAGTGAGCGCAGCCGGGCGGAGATGGCCGTCTGGATCGGTCGCATGCGATCGTCGAACCTCTTCGGGATCGTCGGGGGGAACTGCGGCCGCGCCGCGGGCAGGGGCCGTCCCGGCGCGCCGGCGTACGCGCGGACACGCCGGCGGCGACGGCCTGACCCCCCCGAGTAAAGGTAGGTCGAATCGATCGCGCCGTCTGTGCAATCCGGGACAGGCGCCGTCAACGGGCGTGATGCGGGAGCAGCGGCGCGCGCGAGCGAGGGCTCGCGCGCCCCGGGGCCCGGCGCGCCCGTGCCGGCCTACGGCTGCCGCTTCGGCTGCTTGTCGATCTTTCTCTTCTCTTCCTGCCTGTCCCTCGCGGCATGCTGCTTGTCGCTCTTTTCCTTGTCCTTCTTGCCCTTGTCTCCCACGCGGCACCTCCCGCACCCATTCTCCGTCAATCGGCGAGCTGGAGCGCGTCCATCGTGACCGGGCCGAGCGGTGTCGGACCGGTCAGCGGGAGTGTGCCGGAGTGAACAGACATCGCCCATGCCAATCGGCTACCGTCGTTGCGCGCCCGGGTGCGGCCTGTCGCGGCAGGCCGCCAACGGGCC